>JBBRFZ010000039.1:0-20537 GCA_038241165.1 Burkholderiales bacterium
CTCGCGCATAGCCCTCGATCCGTTCCAACAGCGCGACTTTGTCGGCGTCCTTGAGGCTGGCGATCGGATCGTGCGGCAGGTAGATTTCACGCCGCGATCCACGATGCAGCATCGGTACGGATTGTGTGCCGCCCTGCCGCGCAATCGCCCGCGTTGCTTGCGCCGCGCTGTCCAGGGCATTCAGGCTGATGTCGTCGGAATAGGCAAAGGCGGTCTTCTCGCCGCTCACCGCGCGCACCCCGACACCCTGATCGATGCTGAAACTGCCGGACTTGACGATGCCCTCCTCCAGAGACCAGCTTTCCGCGCGACTGTACTGAAAATACAAATCGGCGTAATCAAGCTTGTGCGCCATCATGCTGGCAAAGACCTGTTCAATGTGACTTGCTTCGATGGAGTACGGCACCAGCAGCGATTGCTGGGCGGTGGCGAACAGCTTGTCGAACGGAGCTTTTTGCTGCTGTAGCGTATTCATTACAATGTTTTCCTTAATCATGCACAACTGAATAAAATTCGATGCGTGAGTGCGGGCAGGCTGGCCCGCAGACTCGCCTGATAGGATGGATTTACATCGGCAACCACCACACCGGAGCCGCGCGACAAACGATCCAGCACTCTGCCCCAGGGGTCGACGATCATGCTGTTACCATGCGTCTCTCGTCCGTTAACATGATAGCCACCCTGCGCGGCGGCAATCACATAGGACAGGTTTTCAATGGCACGCGCGCGCACCAACACTTCCCAGTGCATCTTTCCGGTGGTCTCGGTGAACGCGGAAGGCAGCACAATGATGTCCACATCCTTCATCGAGCGAAACAGCTCGGGGAAGCGCAGGTCATAACAGACCGCCAGACCAATCCGCCCGAACGGGCTGTCTATCACCACCACTTTATTGCCAGGCTCTATCGTATTCGCTTCATGATAATTTTCGTTGCCCAGCTCCATATTGAACAAATGAATCTTGTCATAGCGTCCCACCTGCTCGCCGCGTTCGTCGTACACCAGGCAAGTATTGATCACCTTGTCCGGTGCGCTCGCCGCCAGCGGGATTGAACCACCCACCAGCCAGATCTTGTACTGGCGCGCCGCTTCGCCGAGGAACGACTGTATCTCGCCCTGCCCCGACTGCTCGCGCACCTTGACTTTGTCCTGTTCCGTCATGCCCATGATGGCGAAAAATTCCGGCAACACCACCAGTCGCGCACCCTGTTCAGCGGCACTGGCGATCAGTCGCCGCGCTTCGCTCAGATTACCCGCTACATTCGGGCCTGAAGCCATCTGAATGGCGGCCACCTTGAACGCGTTAATTTGCGCGGCGATGCGTTGCTGTGTGGTATCACCTGTTGGCATAATTTTCATCCTATTTACCCGGGTTGCTTTGTTTGGTTCCTGCCGCGACTCTGCCAACCTTGACTACGCTTGGGTCGCTCCATGATCCGCTGACATTGTATTCAAATGATGCCAACTTATCGAGCGGATTACCCAGAACCTTGTTGACGATGAGTGATCCGATGCCCACCACCGGGCTAATGGCAAAGGCGCCGATCAGCGATACGCTGTCTCCCAGCGTCGGCAATATCCGTACCGTCAGATTTTGCGTTTCATTCTTCAAATCAATCTTGCCTTTCAGGGTTACTTTGGCAGACGATCCATAGATGCGAAAATCCTGGCTCTCGATGACGCCGTCCTTGATGGTGGCATTGCCATTGATATTGTCGAACTGAAATCCCTCGCTGAACACGTCGGTAAAGCCCAGGGCGATATGTTTTGGCAAATCCTGCAAACTGAGCACACTGAGCAATTTGCCGCCGCCGGAATCCATTTTCAGGAACTGTCCCTTCCCGGTATCCAGCTTCAGCGTGCCATTCAACGCGGCAGGACTGTATTCATCGGGGGTACCCGGCCATGACAAATCAGCCACCAGCCTGCCACTCCCGCCCTTGACCGTATTGGGGTATCCGGAACGCTCGAGTATCTTTCCGGCATTGCTGATATCCAGCATCATATTGAGCTGTGTCTGCTGTTGTCCTTGCGCATCGCTCCAGACTCCATTCCCAACCAGGCTGCCATCCGGGTTGGTGATGTTCAGACGGCGCAACCGCCAGTCCTTGTTTTCCGGGTGCCCGATCAGTTCGAAGTGGCCGATATGCTTTTCTTTGACATACAAATTCTCGACCGAGATATCCAGTGCCGGAATGTTGCCGGGATGTATTTTGCCTGCCGGTTCCGTTTTGGCCGGAACAGGCTTGAACGATTCAGTCTGCGTCGAAGGCGCTTTCGGTTGTGCTTCGCCCGACCATTTCAGATTGCTAAAACGCGCGCGAAACAGGGTTCCCGTTTTATACCCGTGAGGCTCCCATACCACTTCACCTTTCAACCCGTTACCGGACAAGTGCGCAGCCAATCCGTCACCGCGCCTGCCGGCAGTCACATGTATCCCGCTGAAATGCTGGCCATAGCCCGTCAGTTTTTCGATACGCAGATTTGCACCGGCGATGGGAAATACCGTGCCATAACCCGCCGCTTGATCAACGCTATCTGCCAACTTGGCGGAGCGGCTGGCTGAATCGTCGGCAGTTTTGCCATTATTTTTGTCCGCACCACCAGCCAAGCTCTCCCATCCTTCCAGCGATAATTCAGGCAAGTCACCAAACAACCACACACCGTCCCTGCCCCGTGACCGCTTCTTCGTCTTGGTCTTATTTGATGCATGAGATTTACCCTGGGTGCCGAAACTGACCGTACCGCGCTTGACCATCATCGTGCCACCTTCGCTTTGACGCTCAAGTCGCGCGCTGAGCAATTTTCCCAGGCTCGCAGTGATCACATCCTTCCCCTCGGTCACAGTGCCTTCCACCCTGGGACAAGGCTCTGCACATTTTCCCCGGCGATTGGCCGGCCTGGGAAAAAACAGGACGGGGTTCTTTTCCAGGCGCAACGGCATGACCTCGTTGGCGCGTTTGGCAAAAGGTTGCGGCAAACTGGAACTGAGCCCCTGCAGGTCGGACTTGATAATGATCTGTACAGAATTTTTATTTGCTCTGATATTGGCATCCCAGTCCGCATTGCCATGCAAATAATCCAGCACGGGATAGGTCTCAATCCTGCGCAAAGCATCGACATTGCTGCGTCCTTTGACTGTGGCATGGACCACACCATCCACGTCGTTCTGCACACTGATGCTGGCTTTCCCACCCAGTATTTCCGCAGATACATCACTGGCGTGCATGCCCGATTCCGTGAACATCAGGGTCCCGCGCGTGTTGCGCAACAACGGCACACCTTTGCCCAGATCGATATTGTTATCCTGGACCTTGATCGATCCTGACACCTTGACCGGCTGGTTGCCAGACAGAGGAATACGCGCAGACAAATCCAGCTTCCCGCTGCCTGTGGCTCTGACACCATCGGTAAATCCATCTATGTAACCCCGCACCGGACTTTTCTGGACAAAGTCCAAAAATGAATTGCTTGCGCCTGTTGCCTCGCCTTTTATTTCCAGAGCCGGATCCTTGCTCGTCATGTCCGGTATCGTTACGGTGACGTTATGCAGGCGCGTGTCGAGTATGGTTGCCAATGGTGACTCCACAACCAGCCTGTTGCCGCGGATCAGAAATTCACCCGAGATATTTTCGATACGCGGCCAGTTCTTGTCGAATTCCATCACCGCATCCTGCGCGTGCCCACCGATTTCAAACAGCACACCCTTGCTGCCATCCGCCTCCGACACGTTACCGGCACAGCCAGCCGTTTGCACCCGCGAGGAGTACGCCGGGGGGTTCCCGGCAGCTTCGCTACCACCCTCCCGCTGGGGGAGGAGGCGGGGGGGCGGCACTCCCGCACCGGATGCATTCGCACACCGTGTCGTACCACCCGGTGGGAAATCGCTCAGATTGCCCTTGATACGGATACGAAAGTCTTCGGTATGACCGGCCAGCAATGCGCCGTTCAGCCAGTCGTTGCCTCCCCTGTCCAGCGCGATCAGCGGGGTATATCGGGCAGCGCTGCGAATATCGCCACGCGTCAATTTGCCGGTCAAATCCAGCACGCCCAAAGTACCGGCCTGTGTACGGTAACTGCCAAACAAATTGCCGGCCAGATCGTCGTTGGCGACTGCAATGTTGTCGACATTGATCGACAACTCCCCGTTTTTGCGCTGCCATCCGGCCTGTCCGATCAAAGTGGCGAAAGACAGCGGTTCGCGCATCACGCCCGGGGCGTCCACAATCATCCGCCGGGCATTGATGCTCAGCCTGCCGCTCGTCTCGCTGCCATCCACGTCCCCCGTCAAACCTGAAAAACCGGGCATCTTGCCGACCTGGTTTACCGCAAGATTCTCAAAATGCGCTTTGAGCCTGTAGTTATCCGGTGTTACGGGCGAGCCTTGCCATAGCGCATCGAGATTTGACACTACACCCCTCGGTGCATACTCATCCAGACGCGTGCGCAGACCGGCTTCCATCGGCAGGTATTTTGCCAGTTCGGCAAGGTCCTTCAATCCAAGCAGATTGGCGCGTATCTCCCCGCGAGAGGTTTTGCTGCCGGCCTGTTGATTGTCTGAATCGACGGTTTTGAAATAAAAATCCGTGGGTTTGAAATTGAGCCCATCCTGCAATTTCATCGACAAATTCCTGGTGGAAACCTCAAAGCCGCCTGCCAGCTCTTGCCATGAGGCGCGTCCTCGCAATTCAAGCAACGTCATTTCGGGCAGATCCTCGCCGAGCCTGGTGACCACATCACGCAGGTCCAGATCAGCCGTAACCTGTGTCACCCTGCCATTGTTGACCCCCAGCCAACCGCGCAGCGCACCCCGGCCGCGACTGAATTCACCGGGCAAATCCAGCCAGGATCGCCAGGCGGTCACGTCGGTGTAATCAAGCCGTGTATACAGCTGCCCGTGCCAATCCTCCAGATTATCGAAACTTGACCCGTAAAACTCTCCGCGCACGTCCAGCGGGGTCGACAGTTCGTTTGGCGGTATCGCCTGCAAGGCAAAACTGTGTTTGCTGAATAAATTATGAATACGCAAATTAACCTGTTGCAACACCAGCGGCGGCGCTCCGCGCTTCCCGTCTATCCAGACGATCAGGGCATTGCGCACCACCAGATTAGACTGATGTAACAGCCAGTCGGAGAGGTCGTTGTTGTCACCCTTTCTGGAAAGCGCCAGATTGCCGATAAAAAACTTGCCTTCCGCATCCCGGCGTATCAACAGCTCGGGCCTGTCTATTTCCAGGCTGGCCAGACGAATTTCGGCAGTGAACAGCGACATCCAGGACAGGCTGCCGTCAAGGCGCTTGAATGCCAGCGCAGGCTGCCGATGGTCATCCAGTATGCGCACATCGGTAAAATTGAGGTGGGGCAGAAATCCCCGCCATTCACCCTGTATCTTGCCGATGGTGACCGGATTTCCTATCGCGGCCGACAATGAAGAGGTGATCCTGTCATGATATTGCTCTATATCCGGCAATATCCAATAGCGCAGCGCCATGATAGAAAAGGCGATCAGCACGGCCGCAAGCGCAGATACCATGATGGCGAGTCTCGTCAGCCAGTTCAAACTGTGCCAAAGGAAACGGACGGGAAATGAATTCAACATTGAATAAACCAGGGCACAAATGCGCCGCAACGGTGGCTAAAACCTATAATTGTATGACTATGCACATTCTAACTTAAGGAACACATGAATATCGTGAACTCGATTCCCCCGGCATTCGCCGACCTGCTGCAAAAAACCCTGCATTGCAGTCGTTATGCCAAAAGGACACTTGAGACAGACCCGCACCTGCTCGATTGGTTGCAAAGGAATTACACCACATCGTGCAGTCGTACAGAACTACGGGACTTGCTGCTGCTCTCCGGACTCGACCTGGACGATGAAACCCAATTGGCATGCGCCGTACGCAAGTTGCGCAAGCAGGTGATGGTCAAGCTGATACTGCGCGACATCAATGGCCTGGCCGATCTTGACGAAATCATGAAAACCATGACCGCACTGGCGGAGGAATGTGTGCAACGCGCGCAAATCTGCTTGACGCGAACACTGTATGGGCAATTCGGCAGGCCGAAAGATAAAACAGGCACCACAACACAGGAATTGCTGGTCATTGCCATGGGAAAACTGGGTGGCGGCGAACTGAATGTCTCATCCGATATAGATTTGATTTTTGTCTATCCGGAAGACGGCGAAACCGATGGCAGCCACAAGCTGAGCAACCACGAATTCTTTACCAGGCTGGGACGCCGCCTGATCAATATCATCAGCGAGCTTACCGCCGACGGCTATGTGTTCCGCGTGGATATGCGGTTGCGTCCCTACGGCGACAGCGGGCCGCTGGTGACGAGCTTTGCCGCATTGGAAGAATACCTGATCACCCAGGGCCGGGAATGGGAACGGTACGCCTGGATCAAGGCACGCGTCGTCGCCCCTGCCGAAAACCCGCAACAGCCCAGTCCGCAGACAATCGAACTGATCCAGCTGGTGCGACCGTTCGTGTACCGCAAATACCTGGACTTTGGCGCGATCGATTCAATGCGCAAATTGCATTCCCAGATCCGTCATGAAGTGCAACGGCGCAGCCGGCTCAACAACATCAAACTCGGGCCCGGTGGCATACGGGAGATCGAATTCACCGCACAGGTGTTCCAATTGATACGCGGCGGAAGCGATGCCGGGTTGCGCATCCGCCCCACCCGCAGCGTACTCCGGCAGTTGCGCGAAAATGCTCAATTACCGGCGCCTGCGGTTGCGGCTCTGGATGAAGCCTACGTTTTTCTGCGTAATCTGGAGCACCGCCTGCAATATCTGGATGACCAGCAAACACAGGAATTACCCGAACAGACCGAAGATCAGGAAATCATCGCGTGTGCTATGGGCTATGCGGATTACTCCGCGCTATTGAAAGAGCTCGATCTCCACCGCGCGCTGGTCAGCGGTCAATTCGAACAGATATTCGGTGCCAGGCAGGCAGGACCAGACACAACACCCTCGGCCGGCCACCTGAACGATCTGCAACTGTGGCGCGAGGGGGCAAGCGCAGAAGAACTGGATGCCAACCTGAAAAAGCTGGGCTATCCTGATGCACAGAACAGCGCGCAACGCCTGCTGCAATTGCGCCGCAGCAACCGCTATCAGCAACTCCCCGAATTGAGCAAACAGCGGCTGGACCAACTGATCCCGCAATTCATCACCCTGAGCGCACAGCACAACGATCCCGATGCAACGCTGTCCAGACTCTTGACCTTGCTGGAAGGCGTCAGCGGACGCGCCGCCTATCTCGCCTTTCTGGCGGAGTATCCCCAGGCATTGCAGCGATTGACCCGACTGGTCGCCGCCAGCAACTGGGCCAGCGAATACATGACACTGCACCCGGCGTTGCTGGATGAATTGCTGGATGCACGCGAAATGTATCAGCCGCCACAGTGGCAGCAGCTCGATCACGACCTGCAAATCCGCCTGGACGACTGCGCAGATGAGGCCGAGCGGCAACTGGATGTGTTGCGCCATACCCAACAGGAACAAACTTTCCATCTGCTGGCGATGGATCTGCAAGGCTTGCTGCCCCTTGAAACGCTCAGTGACCACCTGAGTGAACTGGCCGATTTGATGCTGCGCCATGTGCTGAAGCTGAGTTGGGCTACAGTGCGCAAGCGGCATCGCGATGATCCCGAGTTTGCCATCATCGCGTATGGCAAACTCGGCGGCAGGGAGTTTGGTTATGCATCCGATCTTGATTTGATCTTTTTATATGATGACGACCATCCGGATGCCCAGGAAAACTACTCGCGTCTGGCACAACGCATCAACACGATGTTGAGCAGTTACACTTCATCGGGCCGCTTGTATGAAACCGATTTGCGCCTGCGTCCCAACGGCGCAAGCGGTTTGCTGGTCAGTTCGGTTGCGGCATTTTCCGGCTATCAGCAGAATGAGGCGTGGCTCTGGGAACATCAGGCTTTGACGCGCGCCCGCTTCAGTGCGGGTGACGCCAGAATCGGGGCGGCCTTCGAAGAAATCCGCCGGCAGGTGCTTTGTCAGAAACGCGAATTGACGAGCCTGCGCCAGGATATCCTGTCGATGCGACAGAAGATGCACGACGGCCATCCAAATGACAGCGGCCTGTTCGATATCAAGCATGACAGCGGCGGCATGGTAGACATAGAATTCATGGTGCAATATCTGGTACTTGCATATGCCCACCAATTCCCGCAACTGTCCGCCAATGCCGGCAACCTGGCATTGCTCAAACTCGCCGGTGAGCTTGGTCTTATCCCGGCAGAGCTCGCCGAGCAGGTCCGCGTGCTATATCGTAATTTGCGTCAGACACAACATCGCATGCGACTCAACAACCTCTCGCCATGCCGAATTGAACAAGGCAGGATCGAAACCATGGCATGCAGGACATTATGGGGCAGGCTGTTTGGAGATACCCCCGGGGAGAGCAGAACCGAGTCTCCCTGATGCGGTGTACCGGCCTGATGCTTCACCGTTCATTCGCCCGGTGAGGCGGTACATGACCATCTCGCCTTTGCCCTTGACGTTTATAGTGGCCGCCGGTTCGAACGTATAGTCGTAGCGGATACGATTGTAGGTGGTCTTGTCTACCTGGATGACCCCTTCAACGGCTTCATCGGTGAGCCTGCTGGCAACGTTCACCGTATCTCCCCACAAATCATAGATGAAGCGCTTGGTGCCGATCACCCCGGCAACCACAGGCCCGGTGGCTATGCCGCAGTGAATATTCATTTTGAAAGGGGACAGGTTCGGATGCGTGATCACAAAATCACGCATCTCCAGAGCCAGATTGGCAATGTCATCGGTGTAATTTGAATTGCCATGATTCAAACCGCCCACCGCCATATAGGCATCACCAATCGTCTTGATCTTCTCCAGACCGTATTTTTCACACAACTGGTCAAACCCCGAGAAAATCGTATTAAGCAAACCGACCATCTGCTCGGGTGAGAGCGATTCCGTAAGCTGCGTAAAATTCACCAGATCCGCAAACATCACCGTCACATCAGCATGGCCATCCGCAATCAAACCCTGATGATTCTTGAGCCGATCCGCAATACTGCTTGGCAGCACATTAAGCAGCACCCGTTCGGATTTTTTTTGCTCTTCAGCCAGCAGCTGATGCTGCTGGTCGAGCTGCCTTTTGATCTTGTCCATTGCCACGACAAAGTGACGCACCAGAAAATATATGATGGAAGACATGGCCGCAAAGTTGAGCGCGAAGAAGAAACCGATAGTTTTCATCGCCACTCCGCTGTCATCCCCGGTACCGAGGTAGAAATCAAACCCTCCCGATACCACCGTCATCACCATGTAAGCGATGAACCATGGAATCGAATCCCGCCAGCCCTTCACCACCAGCGCACCTATCGGCGCGAGCAACGCCCAGAGCATCACGCCGCTGGCGGTGACTGCGCTGCCGATGCTCCACTGCATGATGAACGGGACAAACAGGAACAAGCTCAGCTGGACAAAGCGGAATACTTCGAAATTCTTGTATCGTGAAAAGTGCACCAGCGAGGCAACTGAAATCACCTGGTAGGCCAGGGGAACATTGGTCGAGAAGTGTATTCCCATTGCCCAATATATCGCCAGCCACAGCACCACGGCAAGATTCATGAAAGCACAGGCAAAGATCAACAAATCCCTGTGTAATTTTTCCTCTTGTGAGTATGGCTTTACTTCGCCGGCTGCGGAATTAGTTTGCATTTATTTAATCTTTAAGAAAAGTCTGCCCGGATTCGAATCATGACATATAGATATACCATGCAACCAATCATACCCGAATTAGCCGCGAAGGAAACAGGTGAAACATGTCGAAAATTTCACCAGGTTTATCCATAAGTCGGCCGGAAAAGGCTAAAATGCACGCTTCAAAACCAACCAAATTTTAAAGGAACCCTCAATTATGTCTATGTCGATGTCCGACCGCGACGGTTTTATCTGGTATGACGGCAAGCTCGTACCGTGGCGCGATGCCACCACCCATGTGCTGACACACACGCTCCATTACGGCATGGGCGTATTTGAGGGCTTGCGCGCATACAAGGCTGCGAAGGGCACGGCAATTTTCCGTTTGTATGAGCATACCGACCGTCTGTTCAATTCCGCGCACATCTTTCAGATGAAGATGCCCTACGACAAGGCGACCATCAACGCGGCTCAGCTCGAAGTGGTGCGGGCCAACAAACTGGAATCCTGTTATATCCGCCCGATATGCTTTTATGGTTCGGAAGCGATGGGAATCTCTGCAAAAACGCTGTCGACGCACGTTGCGATCGCCGCCTGGCCATGGGGAGCCTATCTCGGTGATGACGGCATGCAAAAAGGCATACGCGTCAAGACCTCCAGTTTTACCCGTCATCATGTCAATGTGAACATGTGCCGGGCCAAGTCGGTGACAACCTATACCAATTCGATATTAGCGCATCAGGAAGCCGACAATGACAACTATGACGAAGCCCTGCTACTCGATGTGGACGGCTACGTTGCGGAAGGAGCCGGCGAGAATATTTTCATCGTAAAAAAAGGCAAGTTGTACACTCCCGACCTGACGGCCTGCCTGGAAGGTATCACACGCGATTCAATCTTCACCCTGGCCAGGGAAATGGGGATCGAAATCGTCGAGAAACGCATCACACGCGATGAGGTCTATTGCGCCGATGAAGCCTTTTTCACCGGCACAGCCGCCGAAGTCACACCGATTCGTGAACTCGATCGCCGCACCATCGGCAGCGGTTCCCGCGGCCCGATTACCGCCAGGCTGCAACAGGCCTTCTTTGATTGTGTTGCCGGGAAACACCCGCAGCACACCGACTGGCTAAGCTATGTTTAACCCAGCGTCCGGAGAAACATCTTGAACAAACAGAACATCACCCAGCGTTATATCGAAGTCACTGCGAATGACCTGCCGCTTGCCTGCCCGATGCCGAACATGAATATATGGAACGCACATCCGAAAGTCATGATCCCGCTGGGTCATGGCGGTGAAGCGCGCTGCCCGTATTGCGGCACTCTGTATAAATTCAAGGGCGAGCTGCCTAAAGCACACCATTAAAATTCGCAGGCAGGGTTGCGTCACCCTGCCCTGCCTCCAAAGACATAATGCACAAAATCCTCATCATCGGCCCCAGCTGGGTTGGAGACGCCATGCTGATGCAGCCCATGCTGCTGCGTCTCAAACAACGTCATCCCGAATGCCAGATCGATGTGCTGGCTCCGCCGTGGACAGCCGCACTGTTGCACGCCATGCCGGAAGTCCACGAGGTCATCATCAACCCGTTTCCACATGGTGCATTTCGGCTAGCCGCACGTTACCGGTTGGGGAAACAATTGCGCGGCGCGCAATATGACCAGGCCATCGTGCTTCCCAACTCGCTGAAGTCGGCGCTCGTGCCTTTTTTTGCGCACATACCGCAGCGTACCGGATTTGTCGGTGAAGCCCGCTATGGTCTGCTCAACGATGTGCGCAAACTCGACAAGCGGGTCTTGCCACTGATGGTGGAACGCTTCGCGCAACTGGCGGAAGACAGGCAGGGGGAAATCCCCCGTCCGCTGGCCAACCCCAGACTGGATGTTTCAGCAGCCCAACGGGATGCCACGCTGCAAAAGCTGGGGTTGATGACGGATAAACCCGTCGCGGTGTTTTGTCCCGGTGCCGAATACGGTCCGGCCAAGCGCTGGCCCGCAACCTATTTTGCGGAAATTGCACAACGTCTGCAAAACCGGGGCTATGCGGTATGGCTGTTGGGTTCTGCCAAAGACAAGGAAGTCGCGGACAAGATCACTGCACTGGGCAATTCCGAGTGTCGCAACCTGTGCGGCGTTACCGACCTGACGGAAGCTATTGCACTGCTATCACGCGCGCAACTGGTCATCAGCAACGATTCCGGCCTGATGCATCTGGCGGCCGCGCTGGATCGCCCAATGCTGGCCCTGTTCGGTTCGAGCAGCCCCCAATTCACACCGCCGCTCTCGGCATACGCCGAGATCATGAAACTGGACATGAAATGCAGCCCCTGTTTCAAGCGTGAATGTCCGCTTGGCCACTTCAACTGCATGAAGCAACTCACCCCCGACCTGGTATGGAAAAATTTGCAACAAATCGATCACAAACTGAACGCTTGAAAGATATTTGGCCGCGTGTGACACATAGAGACAGCTTTCACTTAATCAACTGGTGAAATATCTAAAACGCCCCCAGAGCTTATTGCGCTTTCAGACTCACAGATAATCGAGGCACAAAATGCAGAACCTACCCAAAGAAATCTTCAAAGCCTATGATATACGCGGCATAGTCGGCAAGACACTCACGCCCGAAGTGGTCGAAGCCATCGGGCACGCCATCGGTTCCGAGGCCGCAGCACGCGGACAGGACACCATCGCCATCGGACGCGATGGCAGGCTGTCCGGTCCGGAACTGATCGCCGCCCTGGCTCGAGGAATTCAGAAAAGCGGTATCAACGTGATCGATGTCGGTTGCGTTCCCACTCCGATGGTGTATTTCGCCGCCTACCAGTTGCAAACCAACTGCGCGGTGATGCTCACCGGCAGCCACAACCCGCCAGATTACAACGGCCTGAAGATGGTGCTGGGGGGTGAAACCCTGTCTGGTGAAACCATCCAGCAATTGCGCTTGCGCATCGAACAGAACAGGCTCACGCACGGCAACGGCAGTTACGAGCAGCGCGACATCAGTGCGGAATACATAGCGCGCATCGTTTCCGACATCAAACTGGCCCGTCCCATGCGTGTAACAGTGGATTGCGGCAATGGCGTGGCAGGCGCCTATGTCGCCAACCTGTATCGCCAGCTCGGGTGCGAAGTACGGGGAATGTACTGCGAAGTGGACGGGCATTTCCCCAACCATCATCCCGATCCATCCGATCCCCGCAATCTGCAGGACCTGATTGCCGCATTGCGTGATAACGACAGCGAATTGGGGCTGGCATTCGACGGTGATGGCGACCGGCTCGGCGTAGTTACCAAAGACGGCAAAATCATCTACCCGGACCGGCAACTGATGCTGTTCGCCGCCGATGTACTGAGTCGCAATCCCGGCGCTGAAATCGTCTTCGACATCAAGTCGACGCGCAACCTGTTCGGCTGGATACGATCACACGGCGGCAAACCGACGTTATGGAAGACCGGACACTCCCTGATCAAAGCCAAGATGCGTGAAACCGGCGCATTGCTTGCCGGCGAGATGAGCGGCCACGTGTTCTTCAAGGAACGCTGGTATGGTTTCGATGACGGGCTGTATACCGGCGCGCGGTTGCTGGAAATCCTGAGCAGGGTACAGGATCCCAGCGCAACACTGAATGCCTTGCCGGATGCGGTCTGCACACCGGAACTGCACATGCATACGGCAGAAGGAGAAAACCACGAACTGATCGCACAGCTGCAACAGACCGCAACGTTTGCAGATGCAAAGGAGATCATCACCCTGGACGGGTTGCGTGTGGAATATGCAGACGGCTTTGGTCTGGCACGCCCCAGCAACACCACACCGGTGGTCGTATTGCGTTTTGAAGCGGATAGCGAAAAAGCGTTGCAGCGCATCCAGAATGACTTCCGCAGGATATTCCAGCAGGCGGCGCCGCACCTGAAACTACCTTTCTAGTGATCTGTATCTCCCGCTACCAAAGTCACAATAATCAAATATGCCCCGCGGTTCCATCCTTCGTGGCGGAAATCAGTTTATGGTGGTGGAGTTGATCCAGTATGCCAAACGTTCCCGGAAGAACTCGGCAAACTGGGCAAGATCACTCGGCCTCGACATAAAACTGTTGGCACCGGCCTTGTAACTCATCAATACATCATCCTGGGTATATTCCGCGGAAAACACCACAATGGGAATATCACAAGTGAGGGTATGGCTGCGCAGTGTGCGCAGCACCGCCAAACCATCCAGCTTTGGCAATTTCAGATCCATCAGGATGATGTGAGGCAAATGTTCGTGTTTTTTGTCGCCGGGGCCCAACCAATCCAGCACGACATCACCGCCGGCCACCGCTGTAAGATTGATTTCGGGACATGTTTCTGCCGCGGCGCGACGCGCCAAATCAATTTGAACCAAATCGTCATCAACCAGCAACATGTTATAACGGTTTGTGTCCACCTGTATCGCTCCTTATTTTTGAGCCTTGGATAAACTGTAACAGTGTCCGGCGCTGCGGACACGCCAAACTATAACTTGGTTTTTACCAAATTTGGAACCGAAGCCAAAGCTGCAGCCAAATGTTCCGGTTGCGTACCTCCTGCCATCGCCATGTCCGGCCTCCCCCCGCCTTTCCCGCCCACCTGTTGCGCAACCATGTTCACCAGTTCACCGGCCTTGATTTTCGCAATGAGATCAGGTGTCACACCGGCGATCAGGCTGACCTTGCCTTCGGACACCGCAGCCAGCACGATCGCTGCCGACTTGAGTTTATCCTTGAGCTTGTCCAGCGTTTCGCGCAACACTGCAGCATCCGCACCTTCCAACAGAGCGGCCAGCACCTTGATACCATTGATCTCGACAGCCTGTCCGACGAGATCATCGCCTTGCGCGCTGGCGAGTTTTGATTTCAGGCGCGCCAGTTCCTTTTCCATAATCTTCACGTTGTCGATGATTTGCGTGATGCGTGCGGCAGCCTCCTGCGGCTGTGCTTTCACCGCCTCTGCCACCTGTTGCAACTGCTTCTCCTGCTGCTGCACATAGGCCAGCGCGCCTTCGCCGGTCACAGCCTCAACGCGCCGTACGCCCGCCGCCACGCCGCTCTCGGCCAATATCTTGAACAGCCCGATGTCGCCGGTGCGCTTGACGTGTGTGCCACCGCACAACTCGCGTGAGGAACCAATGTCCAGTACGCGCACTTCATCACCGTACTTCTCGCCGAATAGCATCATCGCGCCGGTCTTCTGCGCTTCATCGATGGACATCACGCGTGCCCGGGTTTCTGCATTGGCAAGGATTTCCCCATTGACGATATTTTCAACTTTGCGTATCTCCGCGTGCGTCATCGGATGGTTATGCACAAAGTCGAAACGTGTCTTGTCCGGGTCAACCTGCGAGCCTTTTTGTTGCACATGATTGCCCAGTACTTCGCGCAACGCCTTGTGCATCAGGTGCGTGACCGAGTGATTCCGTTCGGTGTTCGACCTTGCCTGCATGTCTACGCGCGCATTGACGCTGTTGCCCACGCTAAGCTTGCCGGTCTTGACCACACCATGGTGGCCAAACACCGCTGCCTGTATTTTTTGCGTGTCCTCAACAGCAAAGATGCCTTGCGCACTGCGCAACTCGCCGCGATCACCGACCTGACCGCCGGACTCAGCGTAGAATGGTGTTTTATTCAGTACCACCACACCCATATCACCCTCGTTGAGCTCCTTGACCGCAACACCGTCCTTATAAAGCGCCAGTATCTTACCTTTAACTTCTAGCTTTTTATATCCACTAAACGTTGTTGTCTTCCCTGCATATTCGAGGTTGGTCGCCATCTTGAATTTTCCCGCCGAGCGCGCCTGCTCTTTCTGGCGGGACATCGCCACTTCAAACATGGCGACATCCACGGCGACTTTGTGTTCGCGGCAGATGTCGGCAGTCAGATCGAGCGGAAAACCGAACGTGTCATGCAACTTGAAAGCCGTCTCACCGTTGAACACCCTGATGCCTTGCTTGTGCATCTCGGCAAGATCGTTCTCCAGAATCGCCATGCCATGTTCGATGGTGGCAAAGAAGCGTTCCTCTTCCTGCTTGAGTATCCCCATCACGCGCGACTGCTCCACTGCCAGTTCCGGGAATGCGGCCCCCATTTCAGCGACCAGGTCGGGAACCATCTTGTGGAAGAACGCAGCACGTGCATTAAGCTTGTAACCGTGCCGGATGGCGCGACGGATAATGCGGCGCAGTACATAACCGCGGCCCTCGTTGCCGGGGATCACGCCGTCGGCGATCAGAAACGAACAGGCACGGATATGATCGGCCAGCACCTTGAGCGAATTATTGGTGAGATCGTTGGATTTGGTTTCGCGCGCTGCCGCACAGATCAGGTTCTGGAACAGATCGATCTCGTAGTTGCTGTGCACATGCTGCAACACCGCCGAGATACGTTCCAGCCCCATGCCGGTGTCTACCGAAGGCTTCGGCAGCGGATGCATCACGCCGTGCTCGTCGCGGTTGAACTGCATGAACACGTTGTTCCAGATCTCGATATAGCGATCGCCGTCTTCTTCGGGTGAACCGGGCGGGCCGCCCCAGATGTCCGCACCGTGGTCGTAAAAAATTTCGGTGCACGGGCCGCACGGGCCGGTGTCGCCCATCATCCAGAAGTTGTCCGAGGCATAGCGCGCACCCTTGTTGTCGCCGACGCGGATCACCCGCTCGGCCGGAACGCCGATTTCCCCGGTCCAGATGTCGTAGGCTTCTTTGTCCTCGGCATATACCGTCACCCACAGCTTGTCTTTGGGCAGTTGGTAAACATCGGTCAACAATTCCCACGCATAGTTGATCGCATCGTGCTTGAAATAATCGCCGAAGCTGAAGTTGCCGAGCATCTCGAAGAAAGTGTGATGGCGCGCAGTGTAGCCGACGTTCTCAAGGTCATTGTGCTTGCCGCCGGCACGCACGCATTTCTGTGACGATGTGGCACGTTTGTATGGACGCTTGTCGAAACCGAGGAATACATCCTTGAACTGGTTCATCCCGGCATTGGTGAACAACAGGGTCGGATCATCGTGCGGAACCAGCGAACTGGACGGAACGATCATGTGCCCCTTGGAGGCGAAATAATCTAAAAATTGCTGGCGTATCTCACTGCTTTTCATTTACTCACCTGACGAATGCGGACATGACTTATGCGAGGCGCGAATCATACCATCCGACTAGTGATTCAAGCCATTCGCGGCACACACTTGAATCCGCCATTGATGGTGCTACCAGCCAAGCTACTAAGCCCGCAAGCGGGCAAGTTGCTGGTTATTCCGCAAAAGCGGGAATCCAGTGGTTTAAACAAAAGGCATTATGTCTTGCTGAATTCACGCTTTTGACATCCAGATAGAGATACCCTTGCTCATTTATTTCGCATTTCCAAATAACGAGGTCATCCCATTTCGCTCAATCTTTGGGATCCAATAATCCCGGCTGGATTATGGTTTGGGAATGCTCTCTGCGCAGTCATGACCATGCCAAAAACAACCGTGGACAAAAACAGCTAATTTTCGGCCGATCCATGCGAGATCGGGCTTTCCCTGCAAAGCTTGCGTATCACCAACTCAGGTGCGGTATTTTTGCCCCGAATCTGCCGCGTATTTTCTGACCGGCGTTCGGGTGAAAGTTTGTCCATTATTATTTGTTTTTTTCAGAGACTTTCTCGGTAGCCTGCTTTGGAAACTTTACAATGAGCCACCTCAAAGCTTCAAGCTGATCAGCCGAAGTTGCCCGGCGTATTTGAATCAAAAGTTGCTTCAGATCCGGGCGAATAAGCGTGGCATTTTGCGCCCCTTCATTGCAAACAGAACAAATGGCACGAAGATTTGAAGGGTCATCGTTCCCGCCTTTGCTTTTGTCAATTATGTGTCCAATGTGAAGCCGGGTTTTTCGTGTTGGGTCGTATGGATGGGGTTCTCCGGCGACAGCGCCGCACATTTGGCAAGTAAACCCGTTACGGTCAAGGACAATAGCGCGTGTTTCTTTTGAAATTGCTCGCTCAAAGGCCGGTTGCGGTTTCGGGTTTTCCAGCAAATATTGACCGGGTTTCAAATCACTGCGGTCATTGTGAGTGAGGATTAAATAGCCTTCTTCTGTGCGCAGCTCACGAACACGGCGCGCCCACTCAGACTGGTTGTCCGCAACGGCTTGCAATTCTTTGGAGTCCATGACTCGGCCAATATTTTTCAAAAAGTGCGAGCGGAGTTTTCCGCGCGCACCGCCTCTTGGTATTTTTCCCTTTGTCATTGCTATGCCCGTTTAAGTTTTGGTTTCGCGGCAGCGTTCAGTGCTGCTTGAATTTGCGTGCCAACGGCACAGGCAACGGGAGGTGGAAAAGCATTGCCAACTTGACGGTAAGCAGCAGTTTTCTTGCCACTGATTTGCCAGTGATCGGGAAATCCTTGTATACGGGCAGTCATGCGAACCGTAAGGCGCGGCATTCCCATAAAATCCTTTTCCGGGGCTACATCAGCTATCCCCATACCATCAACGCCAATCGAGGCCCAAGCTTTTTTTGCTCTGGTAGGACCAAGATCCGGGCCACCATGTTTTTTACTCCCACCTACCAATGTCGGAGCTATATCGCATGCTCGTTCACGCCACTGCTTTGCACCGAGCCATCCATTTCCCGCCATCAAGTCAAAAAGTGCTTCACCGACAGTCGGAGGCGGTGAAATACGCGATGACGGCCAGCTAAAGTGTTCTACCACGTTCTTCTTTAGTGCCACAAAGATAACTCGTGGGCGTAACTGCGGGACACCAAAATTGCTTGCATTAAGCAAACGCCATTCGGCGATATAACCCATTTTTTTAAGATCAGCAATTATCTTTGCACGGTATTCATCAAAAACAGAATCCAGAAGGCCACGAACATTTTCGAGCATCACAGCTTGTGGCCTGCACTCTGACACCAGACGGAGTGCCTCTGGAAACAGGTCACGCTCATCCTGGTTGCCAAGTTGCTTACCTGCTTTTGAAAAAGGAGGGCATGGTACGCCTCCCGCGAGAAGCTCGATACCTTTCCATTTCTCAGCCGAATAGCGGCCAATATCGCCTTCAACAACATTCCAGTGCGGACGATTGACTCGAAGGGTTTGACAGGCATGGGAATCAATCTCGACGAGAGTAGTGTGTTCAAAGCCAGCCTGCTCCAGCCCCAGAGCTTGCCCTCCCGCACCTGCGCAAATCTCTATTGAGTTGAATAACATAATAACTACCCCTTAAACAGTTACTGATTTTTACAAAGTTAACGTACCTATTCACCGGCCTCTGCAAGCCGCAGCACCTGGAAAATCACCTCGAAACCAAACCCCCGCGATTGCAGAAATCGTATTTGTCTGGCCTTATCCCTGGCATCTTGGGGCAACGCACCAAATTTTCTTTGCCATACGTCACGGGCCGTTTCCAACTCGGTTTCTTTCAATTTCGGCAGAGCTTCGCTGATCAAATCTTCACCGATGCCTCTCTGACGCAATTCGTGGGTGATGCGCTGCAGACCGAATCGACTGCGTTTGGCATGGACCAGCTGGGTAGCTGCGCGTACATCGGACAACCAACCGCGCTCGGTCAGGTCATCCAGCAACCCGTCCAGATCGACAGGTTGCGCCTGCTCGAAATCATCGTCTGCATACGCATGCGGCAACAGCTTGCCGCGCAGCTCGGCACGGCTGTACTCACGGCGAGCCAGATATTGCAGGGCCCGAGCGCGCAGACTGATCTCAGGCTTTTTCCTCATCCGGATTTTCGGCCAAAAGCTTTTCGGTGACTTTCGCACCTGCTTTGCCGCCCGCCTTGTCAGCGGCTTTAGCAGGCGCTTTTACTACAGGTTCGAGCAGCTTCACGCCGACAGCTTCCCGTATCTTGTTTTCGATCTCCCGGGCAATCTCCGGATTTTCGCGCAGATACTCGCGTGCGTTGTCCTTGCCCTGGCCGATCTTGTTGCCTTTATAGGCATACCAGGAACCGGCTTTTTCCACCAGTCTGTGCTGCACACCAAGATCGATTATTTCGCCTTCGCGCGAAATGCCCTCGCCGTACAGAATATCGAATATTGCTTCGCGGAACGGCGGAGCAACCTTGTTCTTCACCACTTTCACGCGTGTCTCGTTGCCGATCACTTCGTCGCCCTTCTTGATCGAGCCAATGCGGCGGATATCCAGACGCACCGAAGCGTAGAACTTGAGCGCGTTGCCGCCGGTGGTGGTTTCGGGATTGCCGAACATCACGCCGATCTTCATGCGGATCTGGTTGATGAAGATCACCAGCGTGTTGGAACGGTTGATGTTGCCGGTCAGTTTGCGCAGCGCCTGCGACATCAGACGCGCATGCAGGCCCATCTGCGAATCGCCCATCTCGCCCTCGATCTCGGATTTCGGGGTCAGTGCGGCAACCGAATCGATCACCACCACGTCTACCGAGGCGGAACGTACCAGCATATCGGTAATTTCCAGCGCCTGCTCACCGTTGTCGGGTTGCGAGATGAGCAGGTCCTCGACCTTCACGCCGAGCTTCTGCGCATATTGCGGATCGAGCGCGTGTTCCGCATCGATGAATGCCGCCGTGCCGCCCAGCTTCTGCATTTCGGCGATAATCTGCAAAGTCAGCGTGGTCTTGCCGGATGATTCCGGACCGTAGATTTCCACCACGCGGCCGCGCGGCACGCCGCCCACGCCCAGTGCGATGTCCAGTCCCAGCGAGCCGGTGGACACGACCTGTATGTCACGCGCCACGTCATGTTCGCCGAGGCGCATGATCGAGCCTTTGCCGAATTGCTTTTCGATCTGTCCCAGTGCGGCTGCCAGTGCCTTTGATTTATTGTCGTCCATTTTT
>JBBRFZ010000040.1:0-20078 GCA_038241165.1 Burkholderiales bacterium
GTACGGTGAAGCCGTCGGTGGTCACCATCAGGTCGCCTTCCAGCGCGGGCAACACTGCGGCATCAACATTCACGTTGAGCAGCGGGTTGGCGAGATGGCGCGCGAATATCTCTTCGATCAGTTCGCGCATGTAATGCCCGCCGTTGCCGTGGGCCAGACTTATATGCGTGTCATCCATCTTTATGCGCCGCCTCTATCAATTGTCCAAAAGCCAAGCCGCCGTCGTTGCATGGCAACTGTTGTGGCAGATACGTTTCGAATTCGGCCGCGGACAGTTGCTGCAGCGCCAGTTCGGTCAGCAGTTTGTTCTGGAACACACCGCCGGTCAAACCTACCGCGTCGAAAGGGGTGCGTGCATGGATTTGCTGCGCGATGGTGACGATGCATTTCGCGAGACTGACATGGAACTGTATCGCGCGCTGCGCCACCGGCACATCATCGCGCCGCAAGGCATGCAGCAGCGGCGTCCAGTCGGCAACGAGCAAGCCATTCTCATCTTCATGCAGCAGCAGATCGATCGCGTCGGCAGTGCCATGCGCTGCAGCTTCCAGCAACATCGGCCCCTGTCCTTCATAGCTCGCGCTGTCGATCAGGCCGAGCAGGCTGGAAGCCGCGTCGAACAAGCGTCCTGCGGCGGTAGTGACCGGCGCATTCAGGCCATGCTGCCACGCGCTTTTCAGTAACACTGCATCACGCACTTCTGAATGCCAATCGAGGCCGCTTTCCCAGCATAGCGCCGCAGCGGAACGCCACGGTTCGCGCCCGGCGCGTTCGCCGCCGGGCAGGCGGAACGGTTTGAAGCTGGCGACACGCTGCCACGCTCCGGGCTTGCCATGCAGCGCCTCGCCGCCCCACAGCGTGTCGTCCTCACCCATGCCCACGCCATCCCAGGTGAAGGTCAGCCAGGATTTTTCCAGCCCGCCTTCAAATGCCAGTGCCGATGCATGGGCATGATGGTGTTGTACACGATACAGCGGCAATCCCTGTTTCGCTGCCCAGCGACTGCTGGTGTAGCCGGGATGCGCATCGCAGACGACGGCCTGTACTTTGACGTTATACAGTTGCTGCAAGTCGGCGATCACCTGCTCGAATATTTCCAGGCTGCGCGGCG
Source organism: Burkholderiales bacterium (assembly GCA_038241165.1). GTDB lineage: Bacteria > Pseudomonadota > Gammaproteobacteria > Burkholderiales > Gallionellaceae > Gallionella. Next base: position 1,112 of record JBBRFZ010000040.1, read on the forward strand.
CATCGAGGTCGCCGATATGAGGCGACAGCACCGCGCGATTGTTCCATGCCAATGCGATCGAATTTTTCATGTGGCCGCCCACTGCCAGCAGCGGTTGCGGCAAGGTGAACGGCAGATCGAATTCCAGCGGTGCGATGCCGCGTCCGGCGCGCAACAGGCGCGGCTTGTCTGCGATGACACGCAGCACACCGTCGTCGGCCGGACGTGCAATCGGACGGTTGTGATGCAAAAAGGCCTGCGCCACCCTGCCCAGCCGCGCCTCGACCTCGGCGTTGTCGGTCAGCACCGGCTCGCCGCTGACATTGCCGGAAGTTGCGACCAGCGGTGAGCCGAAACTTTCCAGCAGCAAATGATGCAACGGGCTGTAGGGCAGCATCGCGCCGATCTCGCGCAGTCCGGGCGCAATGGAATCAGGCAAGGTTGAATCCGCACGCTTGGGGATCAGCACGATAGGGCGTGCAACATCGCACAGAGCTTCTTGCGCCACAGCATCAAGCTGCAAGTATTCACGAACGCGCTGCAAGCCGTCTGCGCCCTGCCAAGGAAACATCACTGCCAGCGGTTTGTGCGGTCTGTGCTTGCTGTCGCGCAACCGCGCGATGGCCGCCGTGCTGAGTGCATCGCACATCAGGTGATAGCCGCCTATGCCTTTCACCGCGACGGTCTTGCCACGACGCAATGCCGCGATGCAGGCGGCGAATGCAGCATCACCGCCAATATATTCATGGGCGCGCTCGTGCGGCGCGACGAAACTCAGCCGCGGTCCGCATACGGGGCAGGCCAAAGGTTGCGCATGGAATCGTCGGTTGTGCGGATCTTCGTATTCGGCGCGGCACGCGGGGCACAATGGAAAATCCGCCATCGTGGTATTGGGCCGGTCGTAAGGCATGTGAGTGATCAGCGTGTAGCGCGGTCCGCATTGCGTACAGTTGATGAACGGGTAGCGGTAGCGCCTGTCGCCCGGATCGAGCATTTCGCGGCGGCAGTCGTCGCAAAGAAAATTATCCGGAGGTATATGCACCTGCGCATGCAGCGATACAGCGCTGGGCAATATTTCAAAACTGTACAACTCGCGCAGCGGAATGGGCAGACAGGAAACGACATGCGGTCGCGCCAGCGGCGGTGCAGCGGAAATCAGTGCAGCTGCAAATGCATCCAGCGCGGCAGACTCACCCTGTGCCTCCACCAGCACTTCACCGGTGAGATTCTGCACCACGCCATCCAGACCAAAACGCTCAGCGAGATTGAATACGAACGCGCGGTAGCCTACACCCTGCACTCGTCCGCCCATCAGCCAGCGCCGGGCAACGATGGAGGCGCCGTCAGCGGAATCTGGGAGTTCGTAATTCATGCGCGCATCGTGCCGTCAACCGGGGCAAATATCAAGGAGCGGGCTCCGGCTGGCAGCAAAATGGGAACACTTGTTTTCAGCCTGCCGCAGTAGCGGCAAACTGTGCGCGCTGGTCAAGACAATCGCTTTCTCCCGTCTGATAGTCACGGCATATGACAGGCCGGCGCTCGTAGATTGTGCACTTCATCGTGTGTCGGTCCAATGCAGCGCACCAGCCATCGTCAAGATGGCGCATCACCCATCCTTCCCACTGATCCTGGATGGTTAATTCAACCGGAACGTTCTCGTCATCGCCCATCAGCATGACCTCCAGTCTGCAACAACAAGCTGCACAATTGCTGCACGAGACGACCAGACTGTTGTTTGTATCATTTCTTGTTTTCATATCCGGCATTGTCCCATGCCGGAAGCAGTTGAGTCTTGATCATCATCTGGGATAGAGAGCGCCGATGTCCTGTAGGCACCAATCATGACAGTTACAGGCATGACGCAACGCAAACAACGATACATCTGGTTTCGATTCTGTCGCGATGCCGGCACTCGATAGCGTATAGACTGCGAAACAAGACATCGCAATGAATACACATAATCGAACTTTCCCCTGGATGTTATACGGCGCAGAGTTGATCGGCACCGCACTGCTCGTTGCGGTGGGGCTGTCGATCGTGATCCTGGCTTTCGGCCAGGGCAGCCCGGTGATACAACTCATTCCGAGCGCAGGCTGGCGGCGGCTGATCGCCGGTTTCCTGTTCGGCACGACCGGTGCGCTGATCACGTTATCGCCGATCGGCAAAGAGAGCGGGGCGCATATCAATCCGGCCGTCACCCTGGGATTCTGGCTGATGGGCAAGCTCGGGGCACGTTATGTGCCGGGTTACCTGCTGGCGCAGCTTGCCGGTGCGGCAATCGGCGCCGTACCGCTGCTGGCATGGGGAATGATGGGACGCAGTATCGACTTTGGCGCCACGCTACCCGGCGTCGCTTACGGCGCGGGCTGGGCGTTGCTCGGAGAAATTGCGACCACGTTTGCGTTGATCATCGGACTGTTCTTTTTCCTGCAGAACCGGCGCCTGCGGAATTTCACGCCGGCACTTTTTCCGTTCCTGTATGCGGTCATGGTCTACGCCGAGGCAAACGTGTCCGGCACCAGCACCAATCCGGCGCGCAGCTTCGGACCCGCGCTGGTCTCCGCCGATTGGCATGCCTGGTGGGTGTACTGGCTGGGCCCGTTACTGGGAACGGTGGCCGGGGTGCTCGCGTACCGGATCGCCGGATTGCATCGCTCCGCGATCACAGTGGCCAAACTCCACCACTTCATGCATGACCGCTACGGGGTGTTCCGCGGTTGAGTTGATGGCTCTGGCTGCTGTTCTACAAATGTATGAACCTTTCCGATTCATCCCGGTCTGTCTGACACAACAACCAATAAGAAAGACTCGATGAAAGCACCGTCGTCCGTATCGCCAAATCCTGTATGGGCCAGAGCTGACAAGGACATGGTTGGCACCAGTCTCGGATCTTCGCGGCTCTGGTTTACGGTCGCAGAGGGCATCGTCACGGAAGTCTATTATCCGCGCATCGATATTCCGCAGATCAAGGACCTCGGCTTCATCATCGCGGACGATAACGGATTCTGGGTCGAGCTGCGCCGCCACCGCAACTACCAGGTGACTCTGCCCAAGCCGGGTATTCCCGCCGTCACTGTCGTCCATCGCCATCCGCGCTTTATCTTCACGCTGCAAATCTGTCCTTCGCAACGGCGCGATACGCTGCTGCTGCGCTATCGGCTGGACGGGGACGCGGGCCTGAGGACCTATGCGCTGTTGGCAGCCCGTCTCGGCGGTGATGCGGAAAGCAACCTGGCCTCGGTCGGCGAACACAATGGCCGCACCGTGCTGTGGGCGGAGCAGGGTCCATTCGGGCTTGCTCTGGCCGCCGCCGCTGAGGACGGTTCCGATGCATGGCAGCGTTGTTCGGTCGGTTGCCTGGAGGCCAGCGACGGCTGGCAGGATTTCGACCGGCATGGCCGTATGACATGGCAATACGACAGTGCGGGGCCCGGTGCCGTTTCGCTGATGGGCGAACTGTCGAATCGGGGTACTCTCGCCCTCGGTCTCGGAACGAGCCAGGGAGCAGCTGCAACGCTTGCGGTGTCCAGCCTGATGGACGATTTTTCTACAGTCTGGGACACGCAATGCCGGGTCTGGGAATCATGGATGGCAGGATGCCGCTTTCCAGATTTACCCGGTGATCTTGGCGATCTGCTTGCGCTTTCCGGCATGGTGCTCAAGGTGCATCAGGATCGGACCTATGCCGGAGCCGCGGTAGCCAGCCTTGCCGTACCGTGGGGAGAAAGCAGCCAGAGCCGCAGCGGCTACCATCTGGTGTGGTGCCGCGACCTGGTGGAAACCGCCGGCGCGCTGGTCGCGATGGGCGCGTTCGATGATGCGCGCGACGTGCTGCGCTACCTGATCGCGACTCAGCAGCAGGACGGTCACTGGTTGCAAAACCAGTGGTTGGGCGGTGCGCCGTTCTGGCAGGGAATACAGCTGGACGAGGCGGCGTTTCCGGTTCTGCTTGCTTCATCGTTGCGCGAACAGGATGCGCTGAACGGCATCCCGGTTACCGACATGGTTAGGCGGGCGCTCACCTTCATTGCCCGCGAGGGTCCCACCACCGGCCAGGACCGCTGGGAGGAGGATCCCGGTATCAATACATTCACGCTCGCGATCGCCATCGCAGCGCTGGTCGAGGGCAGTACCTTTCTGGACGGGGAGGAACGGCAATTTGCGCTGCTGCTTGCGGACAACTGGAATGCGCAGCTCGATGACTGGACTGTGGTGAAGGACACGCCGCTTGCACGACGTTGCGGCGTCGCCGGATATTACATCCGCACAGCACCTGCGGATGCGCTGGTACACGATGGCGCAGATTCCGAGCATATCTTGATCAAGAACCGTGCTCTCGACCCGGATTTGCCCGCAGATGAACAGATCGGGACCGACTTCCTGCAACTGGTGCGCTACGGGCTGCGCCGAGCGGACGACCCCTTGATTCTCGACAGCCTGAAAGTTGTCGATGAACTGCTCAAGACGGATACGCCCAACGGCCCTGTCTGGCATCGATACAACGGCGATGGCTATGGCGAACACAACGACGGGAGCGCCTTCGATGGCAGTGGGCGGGGGCGCGGCTGGCCGCTGCTGACGGGTGAACGTGGCCACTGCGCGCTGCTGTCGGGAGAAGATCCGCTGCCATATCTGCAGGCCATGGCGGCCATGACCGGATCGGCAGGCATGATTCCGGAACAGGTATGGGACTGGGAAGCGATACCTGAACACCATCTGGAATTTGGCAAGCCGAGCGGATCCGCGATGCCGCTGGTCTGGGCGCACAGCGAGTTCATCAAGCTGTGTTACAGCCGCGTGCTGGGTTATCCGGTGGACCGGCCGGTCGCCACCTGGAACCGCTATCAGGGAAAACGCCCCGTCATTTCCCATTACATCTGGGGTCCGATATTCCGCCCGCGACGCATCAGGGCGGGAAACAAATTTAGCATTGCTCTGCGGGCACCTGCCCGCGTGCACTGGGGTATCAACGGCTGGCAAGACGTTAGTGATAGTGACACCCGGGATACGGGGCTGGGCGTATATATTGTCGATCTCCCGCTTGCCGGGCTAGTTGCGGGAGAGACCGTTCAATTCACCTTCTGCTGGCTGGAACAAAAAACATGGGAAGGCCAGGATTACGAAGTGCAGGTTATTGAGTAGAAAAAGGAGATCAATGTGATTGCAATCGAACTTCAGGGCCGCAAGGCGCTTATCACCGGCGGGGACTCGGGCCTGGGCGCGGCGACGGCGAAATCCCTTGCCCAGGCAGGCGCCGATGTCGCGATTACCTATCGTTACAAACCCGATGCTGCCGAGAAACTAGCAGCCATGGCAAGGTCTTTCGGCGTGAAGGCATACACATTCCGGCTGGATAACATCTCGCAAAAGAAAGAGGTGGACGCGCTGTTTCAACAGGTGGATCAACAGCTCGGCGGCCTGGATATCCTGGTGAATAATGCCGGCACGGACGGCTCCCGCGCGCTTTGCGCCGACAGCGACATAATGGCTTGGCGGGAGGTGGTTGAGATTGATTTGTTCGGGCCCTACTACTGTGCGCGAGAAGCCGTGCTGAGGATGCGCAAGCAGGGCCGCGGCGTCATCATCAACACCAGTTCGGTCCACGAATTCATCCCCTGGGCCGGGTATAGCGCCTACACCAGCGCAAAGGCAGGGTTAAGCATGTTCAGCAAAACATTGGCTCAGGAAGTGGCGGCTGACGACATCAGAGTCATCGCCATCGCTCCCGGCGCAATCAAGACACCGATCAATGCCAACGTCTGGCAGGATCCCAAAGGGTTGGCCGATCTCGACGATAAGATACCCATGGGCCGGGTCGGCGAGCCCGACGAGGTCGGCCATGCGATCGCCTTCCTGTGCAGCGATCTCGCCAGCTACATTACCGGCATCACCATTCCGGTCGACGGCGGCATGCTGCTTTACCCGGATTTTCGCCAGGGCGGTTGATCTGCAAGTATCAGGTGCGAGAGGATAATCGAATGATGGCGGAGATATCGATCATCTAGGCGCTGACCAGCAGATAAGCACCGCTGGCAGCGATCACGACACCCAGCGACTTTGCCAGTAACGCGTGACGATCACGTGTGGCAACACCCACAGCAATCCCACTCAGATGCAGCGTCGCCGTCGCAGCGAGGAAGCCCAGCGCATACGCGGCAGGTGCGGCGGATTCGGGCAATTCAAGTCCATGCGCATAGCCATGCAACAGACCGAACAACGCGGTGACCGCCACGCTGAGCAAGGCGGGCAGTTGCATCGAAAGCGCGGCCAGCAGGCCCAGCGCCAGCACCGAGGTGGCGATGCCGGCCTCGACCAGCGGCAGCGATTGCCATTGGGTGGCGATACCCGCGCCGACCGCGAGCATGGTCATGAAGGTCGCGGGCAGCAGCCAGACTTTTCGTCCTCCCCGCTCTTTACTGCTACCTTGGGCTGCCCACAGTCCCACTGCCACCATCGCGAGCAGGTGATCAAGTCCCGAGAACGGATGCATCAGTCCTGCAGCCAGCCCGGAAACGTCATGCCCGGGGTGGGCGAAGGCGACGCCGCTGGTGCCGAACAGAATGATTGCGGCCAGAAGTTTTGCGATGGTGTTGCGCATGGTTTTCTCCTTGATGGATTATTTGATTTTAACCTTGACCAGCTCTTCACCGTTCGGATCGGTGACATGCACCGCACAGGCGATGCACGGGTCGAAACTGTGGATGGTGCGCAGTATCTCGATCGGCTGTTTCGGATCGTATAGCTGGTGGCCCTTCAGGGCGGCCTCGTAGGGTCCATCCTGTCCCTGCGCATCGCGCGGACCGGCATTCCAGGTGCTCGGTACCACTGCCTGGTAATTGTCTATCTTGGCATCCTTGATCACGACCCAGTGCGCCAGCGCACCTCGCGGCGCTTCTGTGTAGCCCACACCCTTCGCGATACTGGGCCAGGTGGAAGGATCCCACAGTTTGTCGTTGTGTGTCTTTACATCGCCGGCCTTGATGTTGGCGATCAGCTGGTCATACCAGCCCTGCATCGAATCCGCAAAAACTTTTGTTTCCAGCGTGCGCGCGGCAGTGCGTCCCAGCGTTGAATACAGCGCGGTCACCGGGAGGTCGAGTTTGTGCAGCGTCATGTTCACCAGATCCTGAGTTTGCGCATGTCCCTTCGCATACAGCATCAGCACGCGCGCCAGCGGCCCGACTTCCATCGGCTTGCCCTGCCAGCGCGGCGATTTCATCCATGAATAGGATGCATCGGTGTCGAGGTTTGCATAAGGTGGTTTGGGTCCGGTGTAGTTCAGTTCGGTCTCCCCCTTGTAGGGATGAAGCCCCTTGTCCTTGCCCACACTGTAGTCGTACCAGGAGTGTGAGACGAATTCCTGGATCTGATTTTCGGCATTCAGATCGACCGGATGGATCACGGACAGGTCGCGATTCAGGATCACACCGGACGGGATCAGGAACGAGGAAGGGTCGCTCATGCCTTTTTCCGGGAAGTCGCCATAGGTCATGAAATTTCCGATACCCTCGCCGCGCGTGCTCCAGTCCTTGTAAAAGCCCGTGATCGCCAGCGTGTCCGGCACATACACCTGATCCACGAAATTGCGCATCTGTTCGATGATGATGCGAACTTTTTCCAGCCCCAGCATGTTGAGTGAAGTCGCTGCTTCACCGCCGCGAAAGTGCGGACCGTTGCCCTGTCCCTGATGTTGAGGATGGACGCTGATCGCGCACGGCACGCCGCCAACCAGAAAATTCGGGTGCGGATTTTTGCCGCCGAAGATGGCGTGCAGCTTTGCCACGTCGCGCTGCCAAGCCAGCGCATCAAGGTAATGCGCCACGGCCATCAGGTTGGCTTCCGGCGGAAGTTTGTAAGCGGGATGCCCCCAGTAACCGTTCGCGAAGATGCCGAGCTGTCCGCCCTCGACGAAAATCTTGAGTCGCTTCTGCACGTCGGCGAAGTAGCCCGGAGAGGATCTCGGATAGGACGGGCTGACGGTTTGTGCAAGCGTGGAGGTAGCCCGGGGATCGGCATTCAGCGCCGAGACCACGTCCACCCAGTCCAGCGCGTGCAGGTGATAGAAGTGCATCACATGGTCGTGGACGTATTGCGCCGCGATCATCAGGTTGCGGATCAGTTGCGCGTTGGGCGGTACTTCATAGTCGAGTGCATTTTCCACCGCGCGCACCGAGGCGATGCCGTGCACCAGCGTGCACACGCCGCAGATGCGCTGCGCGAACGCCCATGCATCGCGCGGGTCCCGCCCGCGCAGGATAATCTCGATGCCGCGTACCATGGTGCCGGCACTGGAAGCTCGCGTGATGCGGTTGTACGCATCGGTCTCCGCCTCGATGCGCAAGTGGCCTTCGATGCGGGTGATCGGATCAACTACTATGGTTTGCGTCATGTCCCTTCCCTCAATTATTCAAGTTTCTCAAACGTTCAGAAATTCCGCCAGGATGCGGTATTGGGCGGTCGCTTCGGCATTGTCGGTGCCCTGGCCGGTGGCGATGGTTTCGCAGGTGCGCGCCATGCGTGCATGCATCGCAGCATCCCAGGCCGGGTTGGCGCCCGGTTCCGTCGGCTTCACGCTAGCCAGTGCCGCTTCCGCGACGAAGTGGCCCGCCTGATCGTTCCAGTCACATTCATGGCCGCATTGGGTAAAACTTTCCACGCTGGCTGTCTTGGCTGACTGAAATGCGGCGGCGAGTTCATCATCGGTGAGGTCTGTCCGCTTGGCCGAATTGATCACACCTTTCACTCTGGCGTCTCCGCTCAACGCCAGCACGTTTTCTGCAAAACGCGCTGCGACCAGACGTTGCCCGGCTCTGGAAAGATCGCTCATGGCAGACTTGAATTCGATATCGTTGCTGATGCTCATCGCGTCATTCTCCTTCAGGGCACCTCTACCAGGTATTTGGCGATCGTCTCGGTCAGACCCACCACCGGAATATCCATCTTGTAATGTTCCAGTCCTTCTTCCAAAACGATGCGGCAATTGGCGCAGGCGGTGACCAGCGTCTTTGCACCGGTCTGCTCCAGTTGCGTCTTCTTGATCTTGAATGCTTCGAAGCGCAACTCCTGCGCTTCCTCGATCGCGCTGACGCCGCCACCACCGCCGCAGCACCAGTTCATCTTGCCCGGGTCGCTGGTTTCGACGTAATTCTTCGCCACCAGATTCAGCAGACGACGCGGTTCTTCGATCACCCCGCCGCGCCGCACCAGTTGGCAGGGATCGTGGAAAGTGAGCTTCGTTTCCTCGAAGCCCGAGGTCTTGAGCCGGCCTTGATTGCGGAAACCGTCGAGCACTTCGAGGATATGCAGCACGTTAAAGGTGAATGGCTTGCCGACCAGATTGGGGCCTTCCCAGCGCAGCGCGGTATAGGCATGCCCGCATTCCGGGCTGATCACGGTCTTGACCTTGAGCTTTTCCGCACCGTCGACGATGCGCTGCACCAGCACCTTGGCGATGTCGGAGACGCCGATCTGGATACCGCTGTTGGTCGCCTCGAACGCTTCGGAGCATAGCGTCCAGCTCTTGCCCGCCTGCTTCATGATCCTGGCGATCGCGGCGAGGTACTCGGGAAAGTTGATGATCTCCATCGACGACATCAGCACCAGGTATTCCGCGCCAACCACGTCCAGCGGTATCTCGATGCCGGTGTCTGCCTGCACATGTTTCATCTGCGCTTTCACTGCGGGCAGGCGTATGCCCATCGGGCTGCCGATCTCCACCGCACGCTGGGATGCGCCGACCAGTCCCTCGGGCGCGTGGCCGGAGATCGCCATGCCTTCGCGCAATCTGCGCACCATATAGACGATGTCGTTGCCGACCGGGCACACCAGCGAACAACGGCCACACATCGTGCAACTGTCGTAGACCAGCGGCTTCCACTCTTCCAGCTCTGCATCGGTGACCGGTTTGGATAGACCGAGCAGCTTGGCGAACCGGCCCAGCAGTGTGTATTCCTGCTGGTACACGCGGCGCAACGGTTCCAGTTTGTATATCGGCGTGTACTTGGCATCCCCGGTCTCGGTATAGAACAGGCAGGCTTCGGCGCACAGGCCGCAATGCACGCAGCTGCTGAAGTAACTGGCGATGGGTGCGTCGATGACTTCCTTGAGGACGCTGATGCCTTTTTGCAGAGAAGCACTCATGTTGCAACTCCTTTACGTCCATTCACATCGCCGTTGTACCAGCGCGATCCCCAAAGCGTGAAGACATGTATCAGCTTGGTGAACGGTATAAAGATCAGCAGCAATTCAGCGCTGAGTATGTGCAGCGCCAGCATCCAGGTGTAGGACAACAGCAGGTGCTTGGTGACAAGAAAGCCGGTCAGTACAGGCAGGAGCGTCAGCACCCATGCGGCATAGTCTCCGAAGGTGGAGAGAAAGCGCTTGACCGGTTTGTTGATGCGTTCCACCAATACCAGCAGCATGGTGGCCAATGTCACAACCGCCGTTGCATCGATGAACTGCGCAGGCAGGTTGGGCCATGACAAGCCGGTCAATTCCTGGATCAGTTTGATATGCTGCGCAAAAAGAAACACGATGACAAACAGGCCGAAGTGGAACACATAGCCAGCCACATAACTTGTCGGCGATCGTTTGAACATGCCGGGCGGGGGAACGGAGCGGCGGAACATCGTGTGCAATCCCGATGCGCCGGTGCGATGGCGGGGCACTGCCAGATCCTTTTTGCGTCCCATCGTGTATATTTCGAACAGCCGCCACAGCGTGCCCAGCACAAAGATTCCTGTGGCGATGCTCAATCCGGTGCTGCGTACCCAGGTCAGAAACAGATCAGCGTTCATGTCATTTCTCCAGGTCTGCGATCGTGGCCTTTTCGTGCGCCGATTTGGCGGCACCCTTTTTGACCCGATTGGCGATGGACACTGCTATACCCGCTGCCACACCGGCCAAAGCCGCATCGGTGCCCAGCTCTATCGGACTGGCCGACATGGATAGCGCGCTGTAGAAACTTCCGGCATCCCAGAAGTGCGGCTCGGAGCAGCCAAGGCAACCGTGTCCCGATTCGATCGGAAAGCTGGTGCCGCCGTTCCACTTGGTCGTGGCGCAGGCGTTGTGGGTGGTCGGCCCCTTGCAGCCCAGCTCGAACAGACACCAGCCATTGCGCGCGCCTTCATCGTCAAACGTTTTGGCGAACTTGCCCTGATCGTAGAACGGACGGCGATAGCAGCGGTCATGGATGGTCTCGCCATAGAAGGACTTGGGACGACCCAGATCATCGAGTTCGGGGAGTGCACCGAAAGTCAGGTAATGCGCGAGCACACCGGTGATCACGACAGGTATGGGCGGGCAACCGGAGATGTTGATGATGGGTTTGTCTTTGATGATGTCCGATACCGCCACCGCGCCGGTTGGGTTCGGCTTCGCATTGGGGATGCCGCCGAACGCGGCGCAGGTGCCGACGGCGATGATCGCCGCCGCGCCCTTGGCTGCTTCCTGCAGCAGATCGAGGTTGGTACGACCGGCGATAGTGGAATACACGCCACCATTGTTGAGCGGGACAGAGCCGTCCACCACCAGCAGATATTTGCCGTAAAAATTCTTCATCGCGTCTTCGCGGGATTTTTCCGCACCGAAACCGGAGGCGGCTTGCAGGGTGTGGTGGTAATCCAGCGAGATCATGTCGAAGATCAGGCTCTCCAGCGTGGGAGTGTAAGAACGCGTCAGCGATTCGGTGCAGCCGGTACATTCCTGGAACGACAACCAGATCACCGACGGACGCGTGGCCTTAACCAGCGCTGCGGCGATCGCCGACGCACTGCCCGGCGGCAGCGCCATCAATGACGCCATCGCGGTGCAGAACTTCAGAAACGCACGGCGGCTGATGCCCTGTTGCGTGAGGCGTTCGCCTAATGTTTCATGTTCGTTCATTACGGCACCTCCTCTTTGGATAACACCGTTCGCCCTGAGCCTGTCGAAGGGCATTCATTAATATCCGTTCATGGTTCGACAGGCTCACCACGAACGGATTTTTCATCGAGTATTTCCTGCAGTAATGCCACCCCTTCTCGTATGTCCTCGGGCTGGCTCTTGAGTATTTCGGGTATCGCGGTGATCTCGATCGAGTCTGCAACGATGTCGCCTTCCACGTTGTAGTGTGTGACCCCACCATACGCCGGGGTAGTGCGTCTCGATGATCTCGCTCGGGCCGATCACTTCGATGCGCGCGGAGACCTCGCCCTGCCCGAGCGCCTGGCGCAATTGCTCGTATTCACCGGGTGCCAGTGGCAGGCTGTTCAGGTCGATGCTGCCGGTCTCGCCGAGTTGCAGCAACTTGTCCAGGCGCGCGGCGATCTCCGCCAACAGCGCGCGGATGTTGCCGACAGAATTCGCTTCCGCTGAGTGTGCGTGGATGGTGATGTGTTTCAGATTGTTGCCAGTTGGATTCATGCCTGCCATTCCGTCGCGAGTTGCATGGCCTGATCGCAGGCGATGCGGATCGCACTAGCCACCGGTGCCGAGGGTGTTTCTCCCCACGCTATCGTGTGCGGCTGGATGCCGATCAATGCACGTTGCCGGGGAAGTTGTCCATTGAGGAGTGCGATCGCCATCAGATCGATCAGACTCACTTCATGCACGCTGCACTTGCGGTTGCTGCCGATGAAGGTGTCCATCTGCTCGCCGATGAATACTTTGGTGGAGCCGGGTTCTCCGTCGTACTGGGCGGCATCGATCACGATCAGTCGTTCTGCATCCTCGATCGCGCCGGCCAGCGAGAAGCTCAGCGTACCGCCGTCCATCAGTTCGATATCGTCGCGCTGCATGTCCAGATCGGCCAGTTGTCGTATCGCAAAGACTCCCGCACCTTCATCGCGCAACAGAACGTTGCCGATGCCGAGGATCAAGGTCTTGCAACTGCCAGTCATGGCTGTGTCCGGTTATCTTTCAAGAAAACGGAAAGCACGCGATATCACTGAATCGTGGCCCGAGCGCTGTATTACTCAAGTGCGGTCAGACTAGCACTCTGTCATGCGAATCTCAACTGAGTAATTCAATCAACATATCCCGCTTAAACCGCTACACCCGCATTCGTATGGGGTCTATACTGGGCGAACTTTCTTGTTTGGAAAACTGCCATGTGCCTCGGCATCCCCATGCAAATCGTTTCGATCGACGGCTACAACGCGCGTTGCACCGCCAAGGGTGTGATGCGCGAAGTGAGTTTGTTCATGCTGCAGGACGAACCTGTTGCGGTGGATGATTTCGTGATGGTGCATGTCGGCTACGCACTGCAGAAGATGACCGAACAGGAGGCGCGTTCGACCTGGGAGCTGCTTGATGAAATGCTCGCTGCGGAAGGCTCCGATCAATGAATTGTCCAGAGACTGCATTTTGTAGGAGCGCGCCCTGCGTGCGAACGCTTATTCGCACGCAGGGCGTGCTCCTACTGCCTGTTTCAAAGTTCTGCTTCAAGGTTATTCTATGACCTTCACTGCGCAAAACTGGCTCACCAAAATAAAGCAGCTTCCGCTCACGCGACCTGTGCGCGTCATGAACGTGTGCGGCGGGCACGAGCGTTCGATCACGATGGCCGGCCTGCGCGGCGCACTGCCCGAGAACGTGGAGCTGATCCCCGGCCCCGGCTGCCCGGTGTGCGTATGTCCCGAAGAAGATGTCTACCTCGCGATCCAGTTGGCGTTGCATGCAGGCGTGATCCTGGTCGCGTTCGGCGACATGCTGCGCGTGCCGGTCAACGCCCCTAAATCCGAACCACGCTCGCTGGAGCAGGCCAAGGCCACAGGCGCAGACATCCGCCCGGTAGCCAGCCCGCAGGAAGTGGTGAAGATCGCGAAAGAAAATCCCGGGCGCAAGGTGGTGTTCTTCGTCGCGGGATTCGAGACCACCACCGCGCCGGTCGCGGCGATGCTGCTCGAAGGTATACCGGAAAATCTGTCATTGCTGTTGTCATGCCGGCTGACCTGGCCCGCAGTCGCGATGCTGCTCTCTGGTGAGAAACCAGGCTTCGATGCACTGATCGCGCCCGGCCATGTCGCCACGGTGATGGGACCGGGAGAATGGGCCTTCGTCACCGAGCAGCATGCGATCCCCACCGCGGTCGCGGGTTTCTCGCCAGTGTCGTTACTGGCGGCGACCTATTCGGTATTGCGTCAATTGATCGAGGGCGAATGCTTTCTCGATAACTGTTATCCCGAAGTGGTGCGTCCCGGCGGCAATGTAACGGCACAGGCGCAGCTCAAGCAGGCGATGCAAGTCGTCGATGCAAACTGGCGCGGCATCGGCATCATCCCGGCTTCAGGCTACATGCTCGCGACGCGCTACGAGCGATACGATGCGCGCAAAATGTTCACGGGATATGAAACGGAAGGGCGCAAGCGCGTCGGCGAAATGCCACCGGGTTGCGATTGCGCGCGTGTAGTGCTGGGGAAGATATATCCGGACGAATGCAAACTGTTCGGCACCGCCTGTACGCCGCGCACGCCGGTCGGGCCGTGCATGGTGTCGGACGAAGGCGCTTGCCGGATTTGGCGGGCGGGGGGAGTGAAGTCTCGCTCGACAGTTTAAAAATTAGGATTCTTGGAAAATAATCCAGTTTCGATACTGAAATATTCTTTACGGCGTACTTTCAGCAGAGATACTGCAACTACATTGCAAATAATCACATGGCAGAACAGGGAGCACCTGCTTTGCTTCATGGTGTGGAAGCCTTTTGTTGTTGAACTTTTGACATGATTTCGGAGCATCGATATCAATGGAACCACCCCAGGAAAACCGCCAAAAAGGACATATTTTTAGCAAATCCTGATCATTCAATTGCTCGTACCGATGCATGTTGTAGGCAACTCGAAGCATTCGAGAGGCCATATGTAATGTCATTTGCTTGCGGCACTTTTCGTTCTGAATATTTTGAATACTTCGACGGAAGGGTAAAACCATTTCTGTAATGACATCCTTGCTGTTGGTTTTCAGTAATACCGTGACCAAATCGTCTTTCTTAGCGCTTGGTACTTCCGCAATACCGTGTTCTTGGCACAATTGCTTTAGCTCAATTTTGGATAGAGACTTCAATA
The DNA here is from genome assembly GCA_038241165.1 of Burkholderiales bacterium. Taxonomy (GTDB): domain Bacteria; phylum Pseudomonadota; class Gammaproteobacteria; order Burkholderiales; family Gallionellaceae; genus Gallionella. The sequence goes on from JBBRFZ010000040.1 coordinate 16,132, forward strand.
TTTCCACGGGTCGCATTTTGGCTATCGATATAGCTATATCTTGAAGTGACTCATAGCCCTTCTTCTTGGCAAAATCATTCCATGCAGGCCAGTCCCAAGCAATATCTGAAAGATAATTGTAGATTACTGCGCCAGCTTTGGCCGGCGCGCCAGTAGCTGCAATGAATTCTGGTAGTGCGATTTTTAGCCGAGTAACCGGAATATCCACTGTAGCCTTAATATCCTTGACCACTGACCAATAAGCAATTTCAAAATGTGCATCTGTCATCAGATGTCTCCTACACTTCGGTGTTTACCTGAGACAGTAAAGCCCTCGCAATTTCATTTACTTTCTCTTCTGTTAATCCGTTAGGTTCCAAACAAGCGAAAAGTATCTTACGCATCTCACGATTTGTTTCGATGAAGTAGCTCCTGATTTCTTCAAGTTCTTCAACTATTCTTTGCTTATTTCCGTGCCTCAGCACTGATGTGGTGATGTCAACTGCGATTGAGTGCACCAGTCTGTTCCGAAAATACACCATGTTATCTAGCTCTTCTTGCCAGTGGTCGTGTATTTCAAACTCTGCAATTACGCGCTCGACAAGGCGACCTAGGGTTAGTTTCTGGAGTTTTTTCTGCTCGTGATCGAATGTTTCCCTCTTATTGCTAACGACAGCCTTAGGAAGCCGTATCACGAGCAGAACATAGAGTGTTTGCTCCAGCGAATAAGCCGCGAGAACTGCCCTACCATAAGCCGCCTCAAGCGCATACAGCTCGATAGTTGCTAAGATTTTCGAAATCTCTTCGGCATCCATTCGTTGTCTCTAGAACCTAAGGAATCTCTGATTAAGTTCTGAATGATTTTGATTCATAATGTCAGCATCGAAGAACGAACAGACGGAATTGAACGATGACACAGACAACGCTCTCCACAGTAGGGTTTGACAGATATGGCAAGACGACGCGACGTTCCTCATTTCTGGGTGAGATGGATCGGGAACCTCAGTACCGGAGTCGAATTTTTTTGGAGCAGCACGCGAGCCTTATTTTTGTCACCTGAAACATACCCACTCCGCTCAGGCCGCTTCCAGTTCGGAAAAGGGCAGGTGGCTTATCGCCAAGCGGCGTATGTCGGCCTTGAGGCTGGCGTGTTGCACGTCGATGCCGACCAGCGCGCCGTCTGCAGCGTAGTCCAGCACGACGCCGTCGGTCACTTCGTCGGAGTCCGTTGCGGGCGTGTCCGTCAGATGGATGTAGAGGGAGTCGGTTGCTGCGTCGTAACTTAATTTCATGGCTTGAATCTCCTGTCAGGGAAAGCATTATGCACGGTTATTCCATCCGCCAGCGTAACCACTCTCAGGTATTTGCCCAGTTCCGGAACAAATATCCAGTGACGAATCCGCCCGTCTTCCGCTTGCACTTCTTTATGTTCGGGATTGGCGATGGCTGCCTGGCACCATTCCAGACGGATGTATGTGCGCTTTGCCAGCACTTCATCCCTGAAATAATCGGTCATCGGCAAGTCGCTCATGGCGGGATTATATCCGGAACGACATTACTCAATCAGGTCGCATACCTATATACGAGGCAGCATCAAATATCTTCCGGCACCATCTTGATCGCGCCACACGGGCATTCCGATACGCAGATGCCGCAGCCCTTGCAGTAGTCGTAGTTGAACTTGAAGCGCTTGCCGGGGCCGAGCTTGATCACCGCGTTGTCGGGACACACGCCGTAGCAGTTGTCGCACTCGAAGCAGTTGCCGCAGGACAGACAGCGGCGCGCTTCGAACAATGCATTCGACTCGTCCAGCCCACCCTGTATCTCGTCGAAGCTGGTCTGGCGGCGGATGATGTCCAGCATCGGGCGCACCGTTTTGTCGGCATCGGAGTAGTACCACGGGTTGAGTTTGTCGTAGGTGGCGAGTTCGTGTTTCTCGGCAGGTTTGTATTCGCTGTTGCGCTGACCATTTTCATGCGGGGTATCTTCCGCATTGAAAATTGCGTGACTTTGTTGCAACCATGCGTTGATATGGCGAGCTGCTTTTTTTCCATGGCCGACACCCACCGTCACGGTGCGTTCCGACGGCACCATGTCGCCGCCGGCAAAGATGCCGGGATGCCCGGTCATCATGTTGGGCGCGACTTGCACCGTGCCGTCCTTGATCTCCAGTCCGGGTACGCCGTCGAGCAGCGAGAGATCGACATCCTGGCCTAGAGCGAGGACGACCGAATCGGCCGCGAGTTTTTCGAATTCGCCGGTTGGTTGCGGGAAGCCATTGTCGTCGAGCTGCATCTTCTCGACAGTGATCTCACCTTCTGATGCCTGCTTGATGGTCGACAGCCACTTGATCATCACGCCTTCCTGCAGCGCTTCTTCGATCTCGAAATCGTGCGCCGGCGCCTTGTCGCGGGTGCGGCGGTAGACGATGATCGGCTCGGCGCCCATGCGTTTGACGGTGCGCGCCACGTCGATTGCGGTATTGCCGCCGCCGTACACCACCACCTTGCGGCCCAGCATCGGTTTGTCTTCGCCCTCCATCGAGCGAAGTACTGACACCGCATCGACGATGTGCGCTGCATCGCCCGCCGGTATCATGGTGCGCTTGCCGATGTGCGCTCCGACCGCGAGGAAGGCCGCATCGAATCCGCCCTGTTTCATGCTCTGCTCAATGTTCGCCACCTTGGTGTTGAACTTGAGCATGACGCCGAGATCGACGATGCGCCGTACTTCGGCATCCAGTACGTCACGCGGCAGGCGATATTTGGGGATGCCAAAGCGCATCATGCCGCCGGGCAGCGGACCGGCTTCGTGTATCTCCACGCTGTGTCCGAGCCGCGCGAGATGGTAGGCAGCGGAAAGCCCCGAGGGTCCCGCGCCGACCACCAGCACTTTTTTGCCTGTTGTTTGCGCGGGCGCATCGAATTTCCAGCCTTGCTTGATCGCCTCGTCGCCGAGAAAGCGCTCGACCGAATTGATGCCGACCGGTGAGTCGAGCTGGCCGCGATTGCATTTTGTTTCGCACGGGTGATAGCACACCCGCCCCATCACCGAGGGCAGCGGATTGTCCTGCACCAGTACGCGCCAGGCCTGTTCGTAATCGCCACTTTCGGCATGGAACAGCCAGCCCTGGATGTTCTCGCCCGCCGGACAGGCGTGGTTGCAGGGCGGCAGGCGGTCGAGATACACCGGACGCTCGGTGCGCCAGGTGCCGGTGAGGTTGGCCAGCGAGGTGCCGGGCTTGAGAGTGATCGCAAAAGGCTTATTGGACATGATCAGTTTGCCTCCTCATCCAGCAATCCATACTTGCGTATGTTGCGGTCGGCCATCGCCTGGAGGCGCGCGACCAATTCGGGATGTGCATGCTTGCCGAACAGGTGCGCGAAACGTTTTTGCAGTTTCAGATATTCCTCGACTGGAACCTGGTGGCGTATCTTCAGCACGCCGGTGACTTCGCCGTGCTCAGCCTCAAACACCGGGAACGTGCCGGTCTCTTTTGCCAGACGCGCGAGCCGGATGGTGTCGTGCGAAGCGCTGCCCCAGCCGAGCGGGCAGGGAACAAAGATGTGGATGTACTTTGCGCCGCGTATGCCGATGGCTTTCTTCACCTTGTATTCGAGATCGCGCAGATCGGCCACGGTGGCTGTGGCGACATATGGGATGCCGTGCGCCATTGCGATCTCCGGCACATTCTTGCCCTGGCCGAACACGTTGCCCGGTTCCGGTCCGACTGGCATCGTGGTTGAGGTGCGCGCCGTGGGTGGCGTGGCGCTGGAACGTTGCACGCCGGTGTTCATATAGGCCTCGTTGTCGTAGCAGATGTAGAGCACGTCGTCGTTGCGCTCGAACATGCCGGACAGGCAACCGAAACCAATGTCGGTGGTACCACCGTCGCCGCCCTGTGCTACCACCCGAACGTCGTGTCGCCCCTTTACCTTCATCGCCGCCGCGATGCCGGTGGCGACTGC
>JBBRFZ010000041.1:0-19978 GCA_038241165.1 Burkholderiales bacterium
GCTCAATGCCGAACGCATTGCGCTGCTTCCCGACGGTGCGATCGTTGTGAATACCGCGCGCGGCAGTGTGATCGATGACGATGCGATGGTCTCAGCACTGTTGTCGGGAAAACTCGCGGCGGCGGGGCTGGACGTGTTCAACGGCGAACCGGACAACATCCATCCCGGTTACCGTGAACTGGAGAATACCTTTCTGCTGCCGCACATCGGCAGCGCGACGGTCGAGACCCGCGATGCGATGGGCTACCGCGCGCTGGACAATCTCGATGCGATCGCCGCCGGCTACGAACCGCACGACCGCGTTACCTGAACAGTTTTCTGACGGAAGTCGGCAACGCTGGAAAATGGCTGCAAGAAAATACACGATATAATCGTTGCACTTGCTTGCGCTTGATCGAAAGGGATCTGTGTCATGTATCAACGCATATTGGCAGCCGTAGACGATAGTTTCGCTTCGGATATTGCACTACAGGAAGCCATCGAACTGGCAAAGGATCAACACGCCAAACTGAGGATTGTCTATGTGGTTGACAAGATCGCCATCTACAACAGCACCCAGCTATCGCCTGAAATAGAGAAAACATGGATAGACATCGGGCGCGGGATATTGGACAAAGCGCAGCGATCGGCCCGCTCCGGCGGGATTGATGCAGAAGTCAGGTTGCTGGAAACGGAAGTCCCCGGTGAGAGGATGGCAGAAGCCATCGTCGCAGAAGCCAGTGCCTGGCTGGCGGATATTGTTGTGGCGGGTACCCACGGCCGGAGCGGCCTGAATCATCTCCTGATGGGAAGCGTGGCGGAAGGCATCGTGCGCGGTTGCCCGGTACCGATCTTGCTGGTCCGTAACCGGCAACTGAAAACTGCGCATCCGGGCACTTCCACCGGTAAACCCTGATCAAAAGTCGAAGATGCCCGAAGTTATCCCACTGCAAGGGCTCACCAGCACTGAAGCGCAACAACGGCTGGTCAAGTATGGCCTCAACCTGGTAGCGGAAGATCATCCGCATCCCTGGCTTCTGTTCCTGAAAAAATTCTGGGCACCGGTTCCATGGATGCTGGAAGCCACGATCGCGTTGCAGTTCGCCATTGGCAAGGCTGACGAGGCGGCGATTATTACCGTCCTGCTGATATTCAATGCCGTGCTGGGTTTTGCCCAGGAGAATCGTGCCAACAATGCGCTGGCACTGCTCAGAAGTCGTCTGGCGATCCAGGTGCGCGTCCTGCGCGACAAAGTCTGGCAACAGATGGCTGCGCAAGAGCTGGTGCCGGGAGACGTGGTGCATCTGCGCATGGGCGATCTTGCTCCTGCCGATATACGCCTGCTTGACGGGCAGACGCTGCTCGATCAATCCGCGCTCACTGGCGAATCACTGCCGGTTGAGGCGGGGGTGGGTGCAACGGTGCACGCCGGCACTATCGTGAAGCGCGGCGAGGCATCGGGTGAAGTCATTGCGACCGGCGCGAATACCTATTTCGGCAAGACTGCCGAACTGGTGCGTAGCGCCAGGACGAAAAGCCACCTTGAAATTCTTATCATGACCATCGTCAGGTACCTGGTGACGCTTGACGCGATACTGGTTGCCGCCTTGCTGCTCTACAGCTGGATGTACGGCATTGCGATAACCGAGGTGTTGCCCTTCGCGCTGATCCTGCTGGTGGCTTCTGTGCCCATTGCGCTTCCGGCAACCTATACCGTTGCAACGGCACTCGGTGCAGTTGAACTCGCCCGGAACGGTGTGCTGGTGACGCGGCTATCGGCCATCGAGGAAGCCGCTGCGATGGATGTGCTGGCCAGCGACAAGACAGGGACAATTACACAGAACCGGTTGGCGCTGAGCGCACTTCACTCCTGTGCACCCTATACCGACAATGACCTGCTGTATTGGGCCGCGCTCGCCTGCGACCAAGCAACGCAAGACCCGATAGACCTGGCCATTCTGGATGCGGCGCGATCGCGGGGACTACTTTCGGGCATACCGCAACGCCTGCGCTTTATTCCCTTCGATCCGGAGACCAAACGCTCGGAAGCCGAATACAGCCGGAACGGTGACACGTTGCGCGTGCTCAAGGGAGCGCCGAGCGTGATTACCGGGCTGATGGTCGGGGCTGGGCCCGACATCAGCGCGGATGTGGAGCGACTGGGCGCGGATGGTTCGCGCGTGCTGGCAATCGCCGCCGAGACCGCCGGCAACGGCCTGCATCTCGCCGGGCTGGTGGCGCTGCAAGACCCGCCACGGGAGGATTCGCAAGCCCTTATCCGGAGCCTGCACGACCTTGGGGTGCGGGTGCTGATGGTTTCCGGCGACGGCCCCGCCACGGCCCGCGCGGTGGCCGAACGGGTGGGCATCGGCACCCGTGTGTGTCCACCGGAAAATTTGCACCAGGCGATACAGCAAAGCGTGCTGGACTATGACGTGTTTGCACGGGTATTGCCGGAAGACAAGTTTCGTCTGGTCCAGGCATTGCAGCAAAGCGGGCATGTGGTCGGCATGAGCGGCGATGGCGTGAACGATGCACCGGCGCTCAAGCAGGCGGAAGTTGGCATTGCCGTGGCCAGCGCCACCGATGTCGCCAAGGCCGCCGCCAGCCTGGTGCTGACCAACCCCGGATTGGCGGATGTCAAGGCGGCGGTGGAGACCAGCAGGCGCATCAACCAGCGCATGCTCACCTACACTATGAACAAGATCATCAAGACTCTGGAAATTGCCGTCTTCCTCAGCGTCGGCATGATGCTGACGGGCGTGTTCGTGATCACGCCGTTGCTGATCGTGCTGCTGCTGTTCACCAATGATTTCGTAACGATGTCGATTGCGACGGATCACGTTTCCTTTGCACGCAAACCCGAGCGGTGGAATATTCCCAGGTTGATGCTGACTTCGGGCATCCTGGCGGGGTTGGTGCTGATCCTTTCGTTCGCGGTATTTTTTGCCGGACGCGATTGGTTCCATTTGCCGCTGAGCCAGTTACAGACGCTGATCTTCGTGATGCTGGTTTTTACCGGTCAGGGTAATGTCTACCTGGTGCGCGAGCGCAGCCACTTCTGGAAGTCGGTCCCCAGCCGGTGGCTGTTGCTGGCTTCCCTGCTGGATATCATCGCCGTGGTTGTCCTTTCCACACAAGGGATACTGATGGCTGCCATTCCTTTGTGGCTGGTATCGGGGTTGATGGTCCTGGTAATGGTTTACCTGATCGTTCTGGATTTCATCAAGATTCGCGTGTTCAGGCATTTTGGTTTCTAGATAACCGCGGCCGTTCCAATCGGGCGAATTGTTGAATGGACGGTGACTGCATATCCTGGTTTTGCCTGACGGTTCGCAGCGGGAACTCCGCTTCGCCTGTGCGATGGAAGTCGCTTGCGATTTTCAATGCAATGACATTTGGCGGGATTACAGTGCCTTGATTCAACTTTTGATCCAGCGCATTGCTTCCTCCCGTCTGTTTGCGGGGAAGTTTTTTATCTCGCCGCTTATTACGACCGCACCGATCTTCAAACACCACTCTACCCATCTGGGACCGCCGATCACGCCCATCTTTTCGAAATCGTTCATGTGTGCAACCCCGAAGCGGGCGTCATCCCAGGCTGCCGCAGCTTCCCAGCCATGGAACTCGTCCCCCATGTCCAGCAGCAGCCGTGCTTTGCCGTGTGCCTGAATGATCATTTCGAGGCGGGGGATGAGCACTTCCTTGTAGTCCTTGTCGGTCAACTTTCCTGTGGCGCTGATGACAAGAATGTTTTCCCTGCTTTCCGGTGATATGGTGATCATGGGGCTGCTCCTTTCAGATTAAATTCGAACTGCGCTGTTTCGCCAATTTGCACGCGCCGGTTTGACATGGCGATAACCATAAATTATTTCGAGTTCCTTTGATTGATGGCCGCAGAACGCGAACCGCAATACCGCGTCGCCTGAGTTATTGTTGTTGGAAATCGCAGACGCCGGGAGGTGATCGCGTCAGGTCTTGACCGCACGTATCAGCAGGTACTCGTGACGGACCACATTGTCCTGCAGGTATTCGCCCAGCATTTCGTCCATCTCGCTCCGCCACGATTCGAGTTTTACCGGATCATGCTGTAATGCCTTCACGGTCTGGATGAACGGACCCGTCTTGGCTTCCAGGAACACGCGCAGATGTTTGGGGCTGAGCGCCGGGATACCCATGATGCCGCGTTCGGCATGCATGCGGGTTACGCTGTCTCCCAGACGTTGCCATACGATAGAGACATCACCCCACTGTACCGGTGAAACAATGCCCGGAAACGGCGGGACATACTTCGCATTCAGGCTGAACATGCGGCCGATCAACTGCTCGCCGGGCCAGGTCGCGAAAGCAATGGTGCCGCCGGGTTTCAGCACGCGCAGCATCTCGCTGACCACGACATCGTGCCGCGGCGCGAACATGTGCCCGAACTGGCTCAGTACCACATCGAACGAGTCATCCGGAAATGGCAGCGCCTCGGCATCGCCCTCGTGCCAGGCGATATCGTCATGACCGATCAGCGCGGCGCTTTCCCTGGCCTGTTCGAGCAGTGCGGGGGTCAGGTCGAGGCCGGTCACCTTCGCGCCGAGGTTGCGCGCCGTGATCGCAACCACGCCGGTCCCGGTTCCGACATCCAGCACGGCTTGGCCGCCCGTCACCCGGGCAAAACGGACCAGGTGGCCGGCCACCGGCGTCGTGAACACCGCCATGTCGCCGAAGTTGCCCAGAGTCCAGGTTTCGCGTTGTTTCGATTTGAATTGCGCTATCTGATCAGTGTTCATTCTTTAATCTCCTTGGAGAGGGGAAAACCAGCAAATCGCGAACAAGTCGTGCTGATAGAACTTTACTAGCCGTTTTGCCAGGCTGTCAAAAGACGACAACCCGGTCGCTGCTTGTCAGGGTTAGCGGAACAGTTCGTCGAGCGGGTTCTTGCTTGAGGAACCGTTCGCGGAAACGCGTTTGGCGGTGAACTCTTCCTCGATGTTGTCGCGATAGAAACTCCATGCCGCGCCCGAGGTTCTGAAACGCCGCCAGGCTTCTTCGCCCACGCCACTGTATTGCAGCATGCTACCGTCGTCCAGTTGTACTTGCAGCAAGTGGGCACGTTTATCGTAGCCGATGGCGCGCAATCTGCCAGAATTGATCTGCTTCATTTCCATAGTGCGATTATTTCAAGTTGGAATCGGAATCGTTATTCGCCTTTGCCTGTTGGACAAGCTCTGCGGAATGTTTGAATGCGTCCTCTGCACCTGCCGAGTCACCCAGCGCGACGCGTGCCCGGCCGATCACCTGCCAGTTCGCGGCTTGCACACGGCTGTCATGTCCGGCGAAACTGTTCGCTTTCCGGGCCAGCGTGATTGCCTGCGCATACTGGCCCTGGGCGAGGCGCAGTTGCGCAAGCTCAAGCCACACCCAGGGATTGCGCGGCTCGATACGCAGCGCGCGCTCCAGCGATGAACCTGCCGCTTCACGCCGCCCGGAATCGTTGTCGGTCTGCGCCTGGTCAAGCAACGCGATGACAGCACGATTGTCCGACATGGCGGTTTTAGGCAGCGGTGCGATGACGACTGTTTGACCAGCTTGCGCTTCGGGCGGGGCGGGTGTTGTTGCGGGCGGTGTAGTCACGCTTGCACATCCGGCAAGCAACAGCAGCCATGCCGCGACAAAAATCCGACTTGATCTGTTTTTCAATTGAATAACCTCTGAAACCAGTTTTTCTTCCCTGAATCCTGATTGTCACCGGGCTTCGTTTCAGCCTTGACGGCCGATTCGTCCGCAGATGAAGTGTCACAGGGCGACACTTCTGTCGGTGCAGAACCCTTGATGAAGGGTAGCAGTATTCCTGCCTTGCAACCCGTATCATAACGCAGTCCGCTGACCGGACCGACATTCACCATCTCGACGTCATCCGGCATCGCCGGTTCCAGCGGCTCGGGCCGGATGTTCTTCATCATCTCGCCCCAGACGGTCATGGCGCCCGAGGCACCGGTCAATCCGGTGGGCTGGTTGTCATCACGGCCGACCCATACCACCGCCACGCGGCCGCCAGTATATCCGGCGAACCAGCTGTCGCGCAGATCATCGGTGGTGCCGGTTTTGCCCGCAACGTTCATTTCGGCAGGCACCCAGTTTACCAGCGATTGCGCGGTGCCCTCGCGCACCACGCCCTGCAAGGCCGTTGTCAGCAGGTAGACCGGCCCCGGCGGCGCGACGGGCTGGACATTCAACGGAAAGCGCTGCAGCGTCTTTCCGTCTGCCGTGACGATGGTGCGGATGGCGCGCAGCGGTGTGCGGAATCCGCCGTCGGCGAAGGTCTGGTATAGCTGGGACACTTCGACCGGCGACAGTCCGAAGGCCCCGAGCAGCGATGAGGCGAAAGGCGGCGGTTGATTCTCGATGCCGAACAGGGGCAGCTTGCCAAGGATATTCTCGATACCCAGCCCGATGCCGAGACGCGCGGTCGCGACATTGTAGGAATGGGCCAGCGCGGTGCGCAACTGTACCTGCCCGTGGAACAAACGATCATAGTTGTTCGGTTTCCAGTCGGGACTGCCTTGCTGGCTCCAAACCAGCGGACTGTCATCCAGCGGGGTGATCAGTGTGTAGTGTTGCGGGTCTTCCAGCGCGGTCAGATAGATGATGGGCTTGATCAGCGAACCGATCGGGCGTTGTGCATCGATGGCGCGGTTGAATCCGGCATAGCGCGCATCGCGCCCACCCACCATCGCCTGTATGTCGCCAGTCTGCGTAGTGCTGACCACCACCGCTCCCTCCAGCGTATTGGCGGGAATCTTGCGCTGCTTTTCGAGCGCGGCAAGGCGCGTCTTCAAAGACTGCTCGGTCTGGTGCTGTACGAACAGATCCAGGGTGGTGAAGATGCGCAAACCTTCGCTGCGCAGATCCTCCTCACGATAGTCGCGCTGCAACTGGAGATGAACGAATTGCAGGAAAGCCGGATACGGTGAAGTGCCGGCGGGTGCACGTACGACCACACCCAGCGGCTTGCGGTGTGCAATCGCGAATTGTGCCTGGGTAATGACATGCTGGCTCACCATGATTTGCAGCACCACATTGCGCCGCCTGAGCGCCAGCTCCGGATGCCTGCGCGGGTCATACACCGTCGGTCCCTTGACCATGCCCACCAAGGTGGCGATCTCCTGCGGCTCGAGACGGTCGAGCGGACGATCGAAATAGAAATAGCTGGCCAGGCCGAAACCGTGAATGGCGCGGTTGGCATCCTGTCCGAGGAATATTTCGTTGAGATAGGTTTCGAGGATCTCGCCCTTGCTGTAGTGCAATTCGAGCAGCATCGCCATCAACGCCTCGTTCGCCTTGCGCGTCAGCGTGCGTTCCGGCGTCAGGAAAAAATTCTTCACCAGCTGCTGGGTGAGCGTGCTTCCGCCCTCGATACGCTTCCCCGTGACGGCCTTGTACAGCGCGCGCGCAATACCGCGCGGATCGATGCCCCAGTGCGTATAGAATTTCCGGTCTTCGGTCGCGATCAGTGTGTTGATCAGCATCCTGGGAACCTGGTCGAGCTTGACCAGTTCCCGGTCCTCGTTATGGCCGGGGTAGATGCCGCCAATCAGGGGCGGTTCCATGCGCAATAACGGCAGGTCGACATCCTGGCTGCCGCGCACCTGCAGCATCGACACCTTGTCGTCGGCGAACCCGATGCGCAGATGTTGCGAAGGCTGGTCGCCATCCCCGAATACAAAGTTGCGGGTGGTGAACTCGATACCGTTCAATGTGTTCCTGTAGGTCGCCGGTGTATCGGGCTGCGGGTTGTCGTGATACCCGAGAGACTTTATTTCGCCGAGGAATTGCCCGCGCGTCAGTGTCAGCCCGGGGTAAACCTCCAGTGCACGGCCATAGACGCGTGTCGGCAAGGCAAACTTGCGGCCATCGAAAGCATCGCGGATGGTCACATCAAGATAGTAGATATAGCCGGACAGAACCAGCAACAGCAGCAGCGCGACCAGGCGCAACGGTCCGGCGGGTACCCTGAAGTTGTAGCGGGCTTGTTTCCAGAATGACGACGTCATTGATTGTTACCGGCAAATAAAAAGGTGCATGTATCCTGGTCTGGGGTGGGCAAGCGGCCCGAAATGTTCATTCTGTTATCAGCGCAACCGCAGTTGCCGCGGTTGTCTTGTCGATCTCTATCTGCACTTCGCAGTATTCGTTATTTTCGCCGACGGGTGTCGGGTCGTCCGCACAACTGCAGCCGCCGATTATCCCCTGATAGAAAATCCCGGCCTTGATGCGGATCATATTTTCCGTATCGGTAACGCGGTGGATCAACACCGTGATCGGGCTATCGGCAACATAATTGCTGTGGGACAAGCCCTGTTGCAGGGGCAACTCGTCTGCACCCAGTTCCACAACTTCCCGTTTGAGTATGGCCTCGAAGTCGGCCCCTCCCCACGCACGTAATGATTTTTCGAGCCGGATCATAAGATCATGAATCGAAGAGGGAGGGTCAAGCCCATCCCTTCAATTTTGTTTGTTCGCGTTTCAATAGCGTCCCTGCGTTTTGTTGATGTAATTGGAAAGCTGCTGGGTTTCCTGGTTCATCCGCATCAGGTTGGTGTGGGTGACCCTGAACAGCGCGCGCATCACCTTGTAAACAAGTCGCGGATGGGGGCCCAGCAATGATTCAAAGTCATCCGGGGTGAGCGTATAGACAGTGGTGTTGCCGACAGCGCGTAGCGTGGCCTTGCGCGGCGACCGGTCGACGAAAGCGCGGGTACCGGCGCATTCGCCCTCTGTCATTGTGTAAACCAGATTATCCTTGCCACGAGCGTCGGTGCTGTAAACGGCGAGTTTGCCCGAGACGAGAACGTAAAGGCTCTGGTCGGCACCACCCTCCTGGACGAGCAGTTCGCCATCCTTCAAATTTTGCACGCCCATTTTCCCCGCCAGAATCTTGGTTTCGTCGTCGTCCAGTTCGGCGCATACCGATATGTTACAAACTCGATGATAATCTGCGGTATTGCTCATTTCAAGGTGCTCCTTTTCATGTTTGCCGTCGCAATCAGAAGTGATGCCACATGTCATTATAGATTAAGGGCACCATCATGGTGTGACTGAAAAATGTCACTTGGCGGCACGACAGGTAGGGCCGCGGCAACCCCAAACCGCCTGCCATAAACAATCTGCTATCATCTTGAGCAACCGGTTCGCTCAATTCTGCTGGCACCAACCGGAAACCCAATTCAGGAAATCGCATGACCGAACAATTAATCAATGTTGGCTCACTGGTCAAGGACGCGAATGACGGTCTGACGGCTGAGGAAAAACTCGGGCTGAAAGTGCAGCTGTCGGAATTGATACAGCTGCTCGTCGCGCTGGAAGATACCGCCGATTTGCAGCGCGCCCGGTTGCAACTGGATATTGCCGAGATCCTGAATGCGCTGGAACGCAGGAAAGAAGCATGGGAAATTGCACGCGAGGCATTTTTCTTATCCATGCAACGGGAATCCTGGCAGGATGCCGTCGAGGCGTGCAACGTGCTTTATCAGGCCGGCCAGGAAGATTCCATCGCGGTGCTGGGCATGGGCATCTGGCTTGCCGTCACTTTCCCGGTCGATCCGGAACTGACGGTGGCTATGCTGGTACATGTGATCGACGAAATGCCGGATGATTCGGACGGCGCCGCCGTGGCAGCGATCTCCGCGCGTTATGTTGTTGATCTGCGCGCCGACGACGACAAGCACGAGAGTCAGAGTTTCCTGGTCGACAATCTCATTGCGATGGTGGCCAAGCGCCATGGCAATGTACAGGATCAGGATACGATGAATATGTGGCTGGACAGACTCGAACTACGTGTTCCGCAGGTGTTTTTGTCGCGCATGGCGACGGTGGTGGATACCATAGTCGGTGACAAATGGTGGTTCGATCGTGATGTATTGCGTGGCAAGTTGCCTGAATAGCTGAACGCAAATTCAAGCTGACGCTTCCGCCGAAAAAACATGGGATCGATGCGGTCTGACCGGGTTAATTCTCTCTTGAATCAGGAACAGATTTCAATATGTGTTCCGTCCCAATTCGATAACAGGCCCGCCCCTTTAATCTATTCCGGCTCGCCCTGCCAGAGCATGTCATACCCCAGCTCTTTGCTATCCGTGCAAAGCTTGCCGAGGGCATCGAACTTTGCCTTGAACGTCTTATCCGCGTGGGATTTCTCATGCTGTTCGAACGAATGCCAGAAAGTGACGATTGCAACATGGCTCTCCGCCTTCTTCATATCGCTCAAGGAACCCTCATCCGAGATGAAACCTGTGAACTGGTAGACTTGACCGGCGATGAATCCGCCCTTGTCGTTTCCGTAAGTATCCTTCACCACATTGCACATCTCACCCAGGGCCAATTCGACATCCTCCATTGCCACGCCGGGTTTAAGTTTCACGGTATTGAAAAGCATTTTTGCGCCAAAAGGAATCGAGATCGGTGTAAACATGACAGGCCTCCGTATCAATTAAAATGGAACGGTGCTGCCGGCAGCACGCGTGTAACAGACTCTTGGAGCCAACTATGGCTGATTTGGTTCAGCTTATTGATTCAGCTCCGGCAACATTAGTTTAAACGAAATGGCTTGTAAGCGCAGCAAATTGAATCATCCCGCCGAGTATAAAATATCGGGGTTGATTATTAATTTAGCCTGTTCGAACTTCAAAATCAACACATCCCCGGTACCTTCAGCCTGGTAATTGGCTTGCCCTGAAATTTTTCCACAAGTTCTTGCCGTGAATCGTGTCTGAGCCACACCTGGCAGCACATCCAGTCCAGGGGCAAAGATGCGGATCAGTTTGGAAGATCAATCAACAGGACGAACAACAATCGGAATAACTATAGATTCGCCACGATCTCGCCTTCCCAAATCTGGCCGGGATTAATTTTATCTAGTCGCTTTCGCTAGTCTGATTCATGGAATTTGATCACAGCAAACTATCCGTCTTGCGCAGACGCGTTGCGATCACGCGCATCACGTGGACCGCGAAATTGGGTGTTTGCTGGATCAGGAAATTGAAGCGCTTCCTGTCGATGGGCAAAAGTTGGCAATCACTCTTTGCGATGACGGTCGCGGAACGCCCCCTTCGTCGATCATTGCCATTTCGCCGACGATGGCACCCGGCTCTATGGTTTCGACCACCTGATTGTGCACAATGATGTCGGCCGTGCCGGACATCAGGACATACATCAGGTCACCCCGGCCGCCTTCCTTGAACAGGGTTTCACAGGAGGGAAGTGCCTTTAAATTGGTTTCGTGTCGGAACAGTTCTGCCAGATTCATGGTGCGCCCGTTTCTCCGTAAGGATTGATGACCGCGTAATTTTAGCCGGTAATGAGCTATTGCATGAAGATGAATTTCATTCTGTATCGGATGTGGTTGCGGTTGGGCAATCCCGGCGTGAAATCTTGCTAACGCTGGGTTTCAGGGTGGAGAGGTTATTTCTTCTCGCATGCGGTGCGCAACGCAGCGAGCTGATCGCAGGAATTACCTTTGGCAATTGCGATGACAGGAGTTTTTTTTCTGGCACCACTCCGTGAGATTCCGGGCTTGCGTAGTATCTTGGGTTTTTCCGCTTGGGCTGAAATTTTCGCTTTTACCGGTTCCGTTTTGACGACACCCGGTACCGTGGCAATCTTGCGGATGACGATGGGATGCTCAGCCAGGTAGTGCCGGTCGGCATCATTTACCCTGGCCGTGTTGCCGGGATTGACACCGATTATTGATGTCTCCTATTTGGCTGGCATTGGCCACGTCGAACTGAATGAACACGATTTTCTTTTTTACCGGCTGGTCGATTGTGACCCAGGGTTTTTTTGATTCTGCCGGGGGGCGGTTTTTCCTGGCCAGGGTTTTTCTGGGTCGCCTGCGCCGGTACGGTTTGTGGCGCTACCGCCGGTAGTTGAACTGTAGCAGTCTGTGCGACGCCGGATTGGGCAACTAGAGACGCAACCGTTTCTGTATGTGCGACGGACGAGTGGGCGGCTGACGCTTGAACCGTGGTTGTTGGTACTACCGCCGATTGGGCCGCTTCAGACTGGAACGTTTGCGTGTGTATAACGCCCGATTGGACTGTTGCGGGTTGGACTGTCATGGTTTGCGCGACGGCCGGCTCGGCAGATGCCATCTGAATCGACTTTGTCGCTGCAACGGCAGATTGGGCCGCTTCAGGCAGGGCGATTGCAGATTGCGTCATGCAACAGGCCGCGCATGCAAAAATGATTACATGGACGCAACCGCGGATGTGATATTTGTCGGTCGACAACACGGGCGATTTACCGAAGCAAAACCCGTTGCGAACATGTGTCTGCATTACAACTCCTTTGTGCCGGACTGCCATTCAATCAAATTTGAACCTGCGTAAATAGTCTACAATGAATCGCAACAGACAGTGTCGGCATGACGCATGCATATATTTTCAGCTTGGCAAGCTGCTCCTTTACCTTTTATCGGCAAACAAACGGAAAGTTTGAGGGGGAACTCACGGTACGGAAGTAAACAGGCGTCCTGTGGCCCGATCACTGTCTGATGCAGGGATCGGATGCTGTTCATTTATTTATTTACGTATTTTTAATTTGTTCCGGGCGACCGAAGCACACCACCTTGTTGCGGCCAGTGAGCTTGGCATCATAAAGTGCGGCATCTGCTTCTTTCAGCATTTCCTGCAGTCCACGCGTGGCAGTGGCAGGGCAGGTGGATATCCCGATGCTCACCGAGAGGAAAATATCCCCTTCTGCGCTGGGAAACGGTTTGACCGCGATGATCTTGCGCAGCGATTCGGCCAGCGCAAATGCATCTTCGCTGTCGGTATCCGGTGCGACCACCAGAAATTCTTCGCCGCCGTAGCGCCCCAGAAGATCCTGCCCGCGCAACCGCCCCTCAAGCAGGGAGGTGATTTTGCACAGAACTTCGTCGCCTACCTGGTGGCCGTGGGTATCGTTGATGAGCTTGAAGTGGTCTGCGTCTATCATCAGCAACGCCAGGGGCAAACCGCTGCGCCGCGCCAGTGCATGTTCGGCATAGTCGGTCAGCGCGCGCCGGTTGGGGATCTGGGTGAGGCTGTCGGTCATCGCAAGATGCATGATTTCGTTATCCGTGCGTTCCTTGACCATTAACAGGAATCCGAATGAACCGAGCAGTGCAATCGACATGCTGGCAATGTAGGCGATGAGCTGGACCGGCTGAAGCTCCAGGTTGTTTTGCGGCTGGGCGAACTGGATGTGTCCGGACAGGGCGAAACCGGCCCGCATGGCCAGCACCAGCAAGAGCATCACCACACCGCCGAACATGAGTTGCCATGCCTGCCCGGCACGGGTGCCCTCATCGGTCAACAGCGCACGCCCGATCAGCACCATCTGGAATCCGTAAATGATGCCGTCCCAGATGAAGCGGCTGCGTATGTTATCTTCGAGCAGAGTCACCATCAGCAGCATCATCGCGACCGGAACCAGATACTGCCAGCGTGGCAATCGGCGTTGCTGGAATTCGTAGACTGCGGCCAGTATCAGCGCAAACGCAGCGGCCAGAATGCCGTTGGCGACAATGACCGTAAAAAAATCCGGAATCCTGCCGCGTGCAGCAATCAGCCCCCAGGTGATGGTTTCCAGGAACATCGCCGCGGCCCATTTCCCCATGCCGTCCGGTTTGTTGCTCTTCCGGCTGGCGGCGGCGACGAACATCCCCAGCACCGACAGGCCATAGGTCAGGATCAAAGAAAACAGCAGGGAACGGGGATCAAGATTCATGGTGATGCGTTAAGACTGTATAGATAAATATTGTTCAGTTGGCTACCCTCAATGGGTAATGTCAACGACTGATCGGCTTGTACCGATTCTACTTCAGCTCAACTGACTATGCCCATACAAAGACGCCGGACACGCCATTGGATATCGCACGACCATTATCTTATCAAATACCGGTGGAGCCTCCCGCTGGATTTTGCTTATGAAACCGCCCCGTCTATTTCATCCGTCTGCCTGTGCTGCTGAAAGAGTATGAACGCGCCCCATAACAGCATCAGCAGCATCAACGCTCCACCGCACGCATGGGCAAATGCACCCCATCTTTGCGCATTGGCCAATTGTCCCAGCCTGAGCAACAGGTATATCCAGTCATGAGGCCCGTCCTCGCCGGTATGTCCGCCCAGCAGGATCAGTTGCGGGTGCAACGCATCATAGATGTACGGCGACAGATCCACCAGGCTGACACTCGCCCACCAAAACCCGAGTGAGGCACCGAAATTGTCGCGATTCTTCACCATGAAAGCGATGCCGATAGTGAGCGGCAAGGCGACCTGAAACAAGCTGCCCCCCAGCATCATCATGAACTCACCGAACGGCCTGAACAGCACATGCCCCGCTTCATGTATCGGCAGCAGAATGTCGTGCATGAAAGACGAGCCGATTTCGCCGGTGCGGTAGTCATAACCAAACAGGAACATACTCCAGACCGCCAGCCCGGTCAGTGTGGCGCAGCGCCCGTAAAACGTGACGGAATCCATCTTGTCCAGGGGTTGCAACAATGCCGCGAAGAAGCCCGGCTCTTCGTCACCGTACGAATCTCTGTCGGCACCATCACGCATACCGATTGCCGCGGCATCCTGTGCGTACTTGAAAAAATAAATCCCGCATGCCGGGCAGGCAGCACTGGCCGGCAGGGGTTGCGGAAATTTATGGCCGCATTTCGGGCATTGTGTATAGGAATTTATCACTTCAAGTCTGGGTCACGGCAAGTTGGGCCGGAAGGTGTGGGTCGAGTATAACCATGATTCCTGTTTTACGAAATTTTGGCTGAGGGCCGAAAATGAGTGGCAGGATTGTTGATAAATTTTAAGCTGCCCCCTTTAATGTCAAGCTTCTTGTAGAGTGGTGCGCCATCAGATTTAAGGCCGGTCACATATCATGCGCTAGTTTTAACTACTCATTTGGCTAAAAATGATACACATGGATATATACTGGCCTCACTAAATACGAACATTCAAAAAAGGAGCATCATCCATGCAATATTTATGGGTACTGTTAAGCATGATTGCCTTTTCCAATGCAGCATTCGCGGATGACACAATGAAAACCCAGGCAAGTAAACACGGTTTCAACGACACTCAAGCCCGGCTTGAAGCAGTATTGAAAGAAAAGGGATTGACCGTATTTGCCAAGATAGATCATGCGGATGGCGCGCAAAAAGCCGGACTGAAAATGCAGCCTGCCACCGTCACCATCTTCGGCAACCCCAAGGGTGGCACACCCTTCATGGTGGCATCGCCCGAATCGGCAATAGACTTTCCGCTTAAGGTATTGGTTTGGGAGGATGCCGCAGGCAAGGTTTATTTGAGCTACAACACGTTGTCCGGCATCGTGGCGAGACACCACATAAAAGGCCGGGACGAACTGGCAAAGAAATTGGATAGCCTGCTCGCAGCCATTGCAAAATCGGCAACTGAATAATCACATAGGTTGGAAAGGGCGATTGCCCTTTCCAACTATTCAAAAAATAATCGGGTCGGGCAACGCCAATTCTGCAGCAATTTTTCCAGTACCTCGAACATCAGCCCATCCACCTTGGGTAGGCCGAATCTTGGATCGTCAGCAGGGAAGGGCAAAGTTTCGCCGGTGCGCCGGTAGCCGCACCGCTCGTAATACGCGATCAATTCCTTGCGCAACGTGATCACCTGCATCCGCATGCGCGATGTGCCCCATTCATTGCCGGCAAAATGTTCCGCCTCTGTCATCAAGCGACGACCCATCCCTTGTCCCTGCAACACCGGTTGGATCACCAGCATGCCGAGATACGCCGCCGTAGCATCCACATGTTCCAGATGCACCGAGCCGATCAACTCTCCATTGCGCAAGCAAAGCAGCATCGACGAATCGTGTTTCGCAACCAGTTGCGAAATTTCAGCGGCATCGGTGCGCTGCCCGCCCAGTATGTCCGCCTCGGTCGTCCATCCGGCGCGGCTCGAATCACCGCGATAGGCGGAATTCACCAGCGCGACAATCGCGTCAATATCTGCCGCCGTGGCAAAGCGGAAAGCAAGCTTGTCGCTGTTGGCGAATTGCGTCTGATGTGAAGGCGGGGTGTTCATCTGCCTGAACCGGTCATTGTTTATTTCCAGCGGTGCAGCAATACGATTGCGATACTACCCCATTAACTTCGATGTGTGCGGACATAAGAAGCTGTGGCCCGGCTACGATTATTTCAGCCATAATTATTTCTTTGCGATTATTTTATATTTTCCGCCTTACCCTGAGGGCGATGGTGCCAACGGCCAGAAACGCGACACCCATGAGGACGAGGGAAACCGGCCAGCCCAGAGAATTGGCAAAATGCTTTGCCGTATAAAACCCGATAAAGCCCAGCATGGCAATCACCGTGGTAAACAACAGCGCCCGGCTTTGCAGTACCACGCAGGCATAGAGCACAGATGCGGTTACGCCGAGATAGATCAGCTCGAATTGCGTGTTATGCACGAGGTCGAACAAGCCGCTATAAGCCATCACAGACCCGAAGAAATAGCCAAGCCCCGACAGACCCCTGTGCCGTCCTGCTTTCTGCAAACCGTAGGCCGTAAAAATCACGCACACGCCGATGATCAGGCTCGCCCAACTGGCGGACGTCGCGATTGCGACGCGGTCGAACAGGCCGCTGTTCAACCAGCAGATTGCGATCAACAGGGCGGGGGCTGCAAGAATGCGGTGCGGCGTCTGTTCCAGTGCGGTGGCGACCAGAAACAACGAGGCCCCCAGAATAATGGCAATGTATGCGTATGGCACATCGAGCAGATCAAGCCCCACTTGCATAAAGCCGTACACGAAAAACAGCGACGTGAACGACAGCACGGTAAGACGGTATTTGGCGAACAGCCCGCTCTGGTGTAGCGCCATCACGCCAAATACGGATAGCGTCGCCAGGCGCCAATTATCCCCGTGTGGAAACATCTCGTGGATAAATACAAACCAGCCACCGGTCAACATGAACGCAGAAGCCAGTGCGAGCGGCTGGACCAGTTTTGGATATTTCTTTTCGTGCAGCGCGGAAACCAGCACGATGAGCAAAATATAGCCGACACCCAGCGTCACGAAGATACGCATCGCGCTGCCCATGCTCGCCCAGAACATGCTGACATAAGTGCTGATCCCGGCGAGTATGAAAATTGCACCGAGATAAATGAACAGCGTCTTGGCGATATCACCCTTGCTGCGTGGGGCTTTTGCATGCCGGGAATCGGCCGGGGCATTAAAGTCGGCCTCGACTTCGGCGGGCGTGATGTTGTAGCTGCGCATCAGCTGCGTGATGTGCGCCAGCGCACCGGGCTTGTCCGACACCCCGGACACACCCAGGATACCTGCCATCAGCGGCCAGCCCCACCAGAGGCCGCCCATCAGCATGAAGATAACAATGAGAATCAGCAGCCAGATCATGGCGACACCACCCAGCCGATGAAGCGGGTGTTATAGCTGTAATAATTGTTGCCCTCATGCGGCAGGCGGATACTCCGTCCTTTTTTGGTCAGCACCATCTCATTGCGGTAGCGCGACGCATAAAACAAACCGGTGAAGACATCCCCGTTATAGCCGTTCCTGCCGGTGCTGAATTCATAGCCATCCGGCGCAACACTGGACGAATCGACCGTCAGACCTGCCAGATCGGGCACATCGATAGTCGTGATCTTTGCCGCATCCCCGGGCGTGGCAGATCTTTGGCCGGCAGGCGTCAGGCCGTCTGGCAGCAGGATGGCAATCTCACGCACTGCCCCGGTAGACGGGCTGTAACGCCACAGCCGCGGCTTTTGGTAGCCCAGTGAACCACCCAGATAAACGACCTGAACCTTCTTGTTCACGACAGAGATCTGAATACCGGCATTGGAATTGGAATAATCGCTGGCGTACAGCACATCATATTTCGGGGGATCGACAAAAAGCGCGGGTATCCCCGAAGCCAACAGGAAAACAACAACAAGCAGCAGAGGCAAGCCCAGGCCAAAAGCAATGGTGGGATTCTCGCGGAAGAAAGCTTTCATATTGTCCCCTTTGATTGTGAACGATGCCGAATCATTATAATGCGCAATCTCAGTCAGGATACATCCCGCCCGGTTCGGTATCTTGCCGTTCAAGGAGATGCAACAGTGAATACAGCCAGAGTAGACCTATACACAGCAAGGTTCAACAAGGTGTTCGACCACATCGACCGCAACCTTGATAACGCCTTGACTGTGGAACAGTTGAGCCAGGTCGCGCACTTCTCGAAGTTCCGTTTTCACCGCCAGTTCTCCGAATACTGCGGCATCAGTATCATGCGCTATATACAGTTGATGCGACTCAAGCGTGCCTCTTACAGGCTGGTCTTTAACACGCTTGAGCGAATCACGGATATTGCGCTGGATGCCGGTTTTGAAAATCCGGAATCGTTCTCGCGTGCATTCAAGGCCACCTTTGGGCAAACGCCCACTGATTTCAGGAAGCAGCCTAAGTGGCAACCCTGGAACGAGCGTTACCGATTCCCCAACAGAGACAGAAAAATAATCATGGAAGTCAAAATCAGAAATTTCAAGCAAACCCCCATTGCCGTGCTGGAGCATCGCGGCCCGCCGGATCGGGTAAACGAATCGGTCAAAATCTTCATCGACTGGCGCAAAAGCAGCAGCCTGTCACCGGTCAGCAGCAGCGACACATTTGGCATCGTCTACGACAATCCGGACACGGTAGCGCCGGATGAATTCCGTTTCGATATCTGCGGCGCCGTCACCGGAGACGTGCCTGCCAACCCGCAGGGGGTCATCAACAAAATGATTCCGACAGGCCGCTGCGCGGTGGTGCGCCATCTGGGTTCGCATCAGCGCATCGGCGAAGCCGCATATTATTTATATCGAGACTGGTTGCCGGGCAGCGGCGAGGAGCTGCGCGATTTTCCGCTGTTCTTCCACTATCTGAACCTGATAACGGATACGCCCGAGCATGATCTGGTTACCGATGTGTATCTGCCGCTGAAGTAAATCCCGCTGAAATAAATCAAAGGTGATCTGCATCCGCATCGAAACGATCGAGAGGCTGATCCCTTTAATTTTTATTACCTGCCAGAAAGCGGCCTTCTTAACCCAGCAATCCGGCCAGCCAGAGCCGCCACCTCAAGGCAAAGTTCGACGTTAATCCAACTTCAACAAAACGTATCTTTCCATCCGGGCTGATGATGAAGCTCGCAGGTATGGCATGCACTCCCCATGCGGCGGAGATGCGACCATCGGGATCGTTCAGCACGGCAAAGTGCAAACCGTGCTTGACCATATGCTGGCTGACAATCATGTCGCTGCCGCTGCGCATCGCCACGGTAATGGTGTTCGGATGATCGTGTGCGATGGCTTCTATGGAATCCTGCTCGGTCAGGCACGGCAGGCACCAAGTCGCCCAAAAGTGAACCAGCACAGATTGCGCGGGTTTGGTGGGCAAGGCGTACGCGCTGCCATCGATTTTCACGCCAACCAATGGCGGCGCGATACGGCTCACCATGTAGAACTGTTGCCAGGCAAGGATGCCCGCAATGGCTATGATGAACAATAGCAGGGGCAGCGCGCGATTGCGCCAGGTCTTGCGGCGGGGAACATTATCAGCGTGGGTCAACATTCTGATTTAAATATTACAGCAACATGAAATTACAGGAGCACGATCGCGCAAATAGGCAATGTTCTTTTGTTCAACTGATTCGCATTGATTCGTTTGATTTCGTCAGCGAATTTCCGGATCACGCCGCTGCTGGGCGTTTTGCAGAATGGTGAGGCGCTCACGATTGTTTGCCTCATTCCACCGTGCGATTTCGTCCAGCGATCGAAAGCAGCCGAGGCAAATATCATCATCGTTCAGGCAGCAGTGCCGGATACAGGGGGATTGCACAATGTTGTCGATGTTGCTCAACTCCCGGGACATCTTTAATTTGTTCTTTAACATCTGTTGAAATGCGGTGCTGATCGTGTCAGCTTTGATAGGGAAACGCGGGCTGATC
>JBBRFZ010000042.1:0-19474 GCA_038241165.1 Burkholderiales bacterium
TGCCAGAACCACCGCATCCGCACCTGCTATCGTTCTCAGTAATGCTTGGAGAGGTGGTCTGCAGGCCAGGGTGATGCGGGAGGCACCAAGGGTCTTGAGCAGTGGAATATAGCGGGCGAACTGAATTTCGTCACCAAAGCCATGCTCGGTCCAGACTAAAATAGACTTACCGGATAAGGGTTCCCCTTGCCAGCGGGGGAAATCGATTGCGGGGGGGATGGAGCTTTGTCCTGTATGGTTTGGATCATAGCGAGCTTCAAATTCCGGCCAGCCTTCGGCGTATCGGCCTTGGGACAGGAGCAACAATCCATAATTCCAATGTACTTCTGCGGAATTGGGTTTGATCTCCAATGCCAAGCGATAGCTTTCTAGTGCGCTTTCATATCGACAGAGGTTGATTAGGGTGACACCCAAATTGCTGTATGCCTCGGCTAAATCAGGTTTGAGTTTAAGCGCTCGGCGATAACTTGCTTCAGCGGCTTCTAGTTGCCCAGATTCATTCAGGGCAACACCTAAGATGGTATGCGCCTCAGCGTGTTGAGGGTTAATCTCAAGTAATTGCCGGTAGTTTGTTACAGCCTCGTCGAGTTTTCCTTTAGCCATCAGAATATTTCCTTTGTTGAAAATATCTCTGACGACAGCATCAAGATTCGTATGAGCCTCGACCAAATCTGGATTAATTTCCAGCGCGCTTTGGAAGCTTGCAATCGCGCTGTCCATCTGCCCGAGTTCTTTCAAAGCGACACCCAAGCTGCAATGTACCTCGGCATAGTCGGGTTGAATCTCCAACGCACGACCATAGCTCGTCACAGCCTCATTGAGCTGTCTGTCATTGAGCAGTGCATTCCCGATGTTGTAATAGGCGCCGGCATAATCGGGCTGATGTTCGAGCGCGGTGCGGAACGCATCCAGTGCGCCGTTCAGGTCACCCTGCAGCAGCAGGATATTGCCGCGATTGAGGTGGGCACGCGCCGGATTGGGTGCCAGCCGAATGGCATCCAGATAGCGCTGCATCGCTTCATCCAACTTGCCCTCTGCCTCAAGAGCATGACCTTCCTCAATCAGGCGCGTCGAGTCCTGCTGAACACCGTTTGTGCCAGACGGTTGAACTGCACGGAATCGATCGAATATTTCCATCTCGTAGCCTTTCCAGGATGATATTTGTTAGACTTGCCTTACTGGTCAGCGGTTGGACTTGTAGCACATGATCACTTATTAAGTCCGATAAACGCAGATATGGCCCTTTTTATTTCAGAATCCTATCCGGAGCATCAATATGATACTTGAATGGTTCAACGCTGGAGAAGCGGTTTTGTTTGCGCAGGAAATAGTCCGCGAGATCAATCGGCTGTTCCCCCCCGCGGAACGAAAGGGGAAGGCGATCCCGAAGAAGGAATATCAGAGAAGGTTCAATAGTCTGATCGTTCGCATACGCAGGTTTTCGTTAAAACATAAACTCAATATTTATAAAAAAGCAAAGCTTCTCAACGCGATCAAGTGGGAGATGAAAGACGCGGGCCATGATGAAGAAATTATCAACGAATTTATTTCATTCATCGCGCCTTTGCTGTGAGCCAAGGGTGAACTGTTGGCTGGATGTGCAAGGTATTCGAACTGTACGCGTCGTCGGCAAGGATAAACATGTTCGATTTTCGATTTCTGAATTTTCTTTCTGTGAGGGTAGCTGACAGGACTTACGATTTTCCGCCCAAGCCCTTATTATTCGGTAAGATTACATCTACTGCCTCCGTCACGATGAGGATTTTGTTCGGTCTATCTTATTTTATGGGAGCAATATGAAGATTCACGAATACCAGGGCAAGGAGATCCTGCGTCAATTCGGCGTCCCCACCCCGCGCGGGATGGCGTGCTTCAGTGTCGATGAGGCGGTGGCCGCCGCACGCCAACTGGGTGGGGCGGTGTGGGTAGTGAAGGCGCAGATCCATGCAGGAGGACGTGGCAAGGGTGGAGGTGTAAAGGTGGCGCGCTCGCTGGAAGAGGTGCGCAGCGCGGCGCAACAGATATTGGGCATGCATCTGGTCACGCACCAGACCGGCCCGGAGGGCCAGGTGGTGAGGCGCCTGTTGATCGAGGAAGGCGCGCAGATCAGCAAGGAATTCTATCTCGGCATGGTGGTCGACCGCAGTTCTCAGCGCGTGGCGTTGCTGGCCAGCAGCGAGGGCGGCATGGAGATAGAGCAGGTGGCCGCGCATAACCCTGAGAAGATACACACTGTGCGTATCGATCCGGTCACCGGACTGGGTGCAGAGGACGCGGCACGGGCCGCGCGCCAGATCGGTATTCCCGATGCGGCGATACCGGGTGCGGTGACTGTGCTGCAGGGCCTGTATCGCTGTTTCGTGGAGAAGGATGCGATGCTGGCGGAAATCAACCCGCTGGTATTGACGGCCGACGGCCGTGTGCTGGCACTGGACGCAAAATTCAACTTTGACAGCAACGCGCTGTACCGTCATCCCGAAATCGTTGCATACCGCGATCTGGACGAGGAAGACCCGGCCGAGATCGAAGCGTCGAAATTTGACTTGAGCTACATCTCGCTGGATGGCGACATCGGTTGTCTGGTGAACGGCGCGGGCCTGGCGATGGCGACCATGGATATCATCAAGTTGTACGGCGGCAGCCCGGCAAACTTTCTCGATGTGGGGGGCGGGGCGGACAAGGAAAAAGTCACCGAGGCGTTCAAACTGATGCTGAAAAATCCCAACCTCAGGGCAATTTTGGTCAACATTTTCGGCGGCATCATGAAGTGCGACGTGATCGCCGAAGGCGTGGTGGCGGCAGCGCGAGAGGTACATCTCAAGGTTCCTCTGGTGGTGCGCCTGGAAGGAACCAACGTCGAGTCGGGCAAGAAGATACTGGCAGAATCCGGCCTCCCTATTATCTCCGGCAACGACATGGCAGACGCGGCACAGAAAGTCGTTGCTGCGGCAAAGGGATCGAAATGAGCATACTGATCGATAAAAACACCAGAGTGATGACGCAGGGTATGACCGGCAAGGTCGGGCAGTTTCATACCATCAATTGCAAGGCTTATGCGAATGGTGCGAATTGTTTTGTCGCGGGTGTCACCCCGAAAAAGGGGGGGCAAAGTTTAGAGGGCATCCCGATTTACAACAGCGTGACCGAGGCCAAGGCGCAGAGCGGCGCGACGGTGTCTGTGATCTACGTGCCACCGCCCTATGCGGCGGCGGCCATAGACGAAGCGGTAGAAGCAGATCTGGATCTGGTGATCTGCATCACCGAGGGTATTCCGGTCCACGACATGCTGCGCACGCGTTACAAGATGCAGGGTAAGCGCACGCTGCTGATTGGACCGAACTGTCCGGGACTGATCACGCCGGATGAGATCAAGATCGGCATCATGCCCGGCCACATACACCGCAAGGGGCGTATCGGGGTGGTGTCGCGCTCGGGGACGCTGACCTATGAGGCGGTCGGACAACTGACCGCGCTGGGTCTGGGTCAATCTTCCTGTGTCGGCATAGGCGGTGATCCGGTCAACGGCCTGAAGCATCTGGAAGTGATGAAGTTGTTCAATGACGATCCTGACACCGATGCAGTGGTCATGGTCGGTGAGATCGGCGGCACCGATGAAGAAGAGTGCGCGCGCTGGATCAAAGACAACATGCGCAAACCGGTGGTCGGTTTCATTGCCGGGGTCACTGCACCGCCAGGCAAGCGCATGGGGCATGCGGGTGCGATCATATCCGGGGGGCAGGGGGGCGCCGAGACCAAGCTGACGGTGATGGAGGAGTGCGGTATCCACATCACGCGTAATCCGGCTGAAATGGGGCGCGTGATGCAGAAGGTACTGAAGGGTAGTTGATGCTGGAGATGGTGGCTTCGACCCAATTCTGGGTTGATGTATTCAAGATCATCATGATAGACCTGCTGCTGAGCGGCGATAACGCGGTGGTTATCGCACTGGCTTGCCGCAATCTGCCTGCGCAGCAACGCAAAAAAGGGATTTTGTTTGGCGTGCTGGGCGCGATCGTTTTGCGCATCGTGCTGACTTTCTTTGCGGTGAACCTGTTGTCGCTGCCCTACCTCAAACTGGTGGGGGCGCTATTGTTGATCTGGATCGGTATCAAGCTGATCCTGCCCGAGGATGGACACAGCGCAAACAGCATACAGGCTGATACGCGCCTGTTTGGCGCGGTCAAAACCATCATAATTGCCGACTTCGTGATGAGTCTGGATAACGTGATTGGTGTGGCAGCTGCGGCCAAGGGTAATGTGACGCTGCTGGTTTTCGGTCTGTTGATCAGCATTCCCTTGATAGCCTGGAGCAGTCAATTTGTCCTGAAGTTGATCGACCGTTTTTCCGTGACTATATATGCCGGTGGAGCACTGCTTGGATACGTGGCGGGAGAGATGCTGGTCAGCGAGGTGTTTCCTGCGAACCAATCGGGGAGCGGTTTCGCCGGTCTGGATGGGGCAAGCCACTATTTGCACTGGTTGATACCGGTGCTCTGCGCATTGCTGGTGTTGGGGATGGGGAAATTGCTGGCGTTGCGCAAAATCGCCAGAAATGAAGTGATCAATCTGGTGGACGAGGAAGTATCGGTCGCGCCGGACAAGAAATCATAAGGGGAAGATATTGAAGATACTGATTCCGGTTGATGGCTCCGCCAACGCCCAGCGTGCGGTCGATTATGTGATCGAAAATATTGCCGCGCTGAAGGAGACACCCCAGTTGCTGTTGCTGAACGTGCAGCGGAATGTGGCGAAGGGAAACGTCAAGATGTTCATCAACCAGAAAACGATCAACGACTATTGCCGTGAACAGGGTATGGAGGCACTGCAGACGGCACGCGCTGCGCTGGATGCAGCAGCATTGCCTTATCAATATCACATCAGCATCGGCAAGCCGGCTGAAACGATAGTTCATTATGCCAACGAGCAGTCGGCAGACCAGATCGTGATGGGTAGAAAGGGGCAGGGCGGTTTGCAATTGTTGTTGCTGGGTTCGGTGATGAACATGGTGCTGCAACTGGCAAGTTGTCCGGTGATTCTGATCAAATAGGCAGTCGATTTATAGACGGCACTGCAGGCAACTTAAAATTTTGATTATTCTTAATAAATCTAAAGGATTGTGGTGCATTGCTGTGAAATATATTAATATCCCCGTCATATTCTGTGCGACGCCATGCTTCTGGCTCGACAACAGGTATCAGGGGATGGCATGAATAAGTGGCTGTTTTGGAAGAAGGACTGGTTTGTAGGCTTGCTGGTGGCATTGGTATTTTTTCTGGGTGCCAATAGTGAACTGATGCAGAGCCTGGAGCGCAAGGCTTATGACTTGGGCGTATTGGCTTCCTCGCGGACGCCGAGCGACAAGATCGCGGTGGTTGCGATTGATGAGCAAAGCATTGCAAATCTGGGACGCTGGCCCTGGCCGCGCGCGATACATGCCCGGATGCTGGATGTCCTGGCTGCGGGACATCCCAAGGTGATCGGATATACCGCATTTTTCTTCGAGCCCCAGGTGGCAGCCGGGCTGGAATATATTCAAAGGATTTCCCGGTTGCTGGGAAGCTCAAAACTCAAAGATACCACTGATCCCGAAAAACAAGCTGAACTGGCCCAGCTCGGTGCCTTGCTGCAGGAAGCGGAGCAAAATCTCGATAACGATCAAAAGCTCAGTGCAAGCTTGGCCAATGCGAACGATGTGTTGCTGCCGATGTTTTTCGAACTGGGCGAGCCGCAAGGCAAACCCGATCACGAATTGCCCGACTATGTGTTGCGCAATAATCTCACGAATGTAAAAGATCCCGGCGGATTGGGCGAATTGCCCCTGTTGGCGCATGGTGTGCTGGCACCGATTCCGGTGCTGGGCAGCAAGGCATTGGCTATAGGGCACCTGAACAGTTTTCCGGATGTGGACGGTGCAATACGTACAGAGCCGCTGGTGGTCGACTATTACAATCAATACTATCCATCGTTGTCACTGATGCTGGCAGCCAAGAGTCTAAATCTCGGCCCCCAGGATATACACATCAATCTGGGTGAGGGAGTGCAACTGGGCAATCAGAAGATCGCCACGGACCCGGCCTTGCGGATGCATACTTATTTTTACAAGGATAAGAATGGTCGTCCGGCCTTTCCGGTAGATTCATTTTATGATGTCCTGACAGGCAAAATTCCTGCGGAAAAGTACCGCGACAAGATCGTGCTGATCGGTGCATCGGCTACCGGCATCGGTTCTTTGCAAGTGACGCCCATTTCGTCCAGCATGGCTCCGGTGGTGACTTTGGCGCATTCGGTGTCGAGTATCCTTAACGGCGATTTCTTTGTTACACCAAGCTGGGCAGAATGGGCGCAAATCGGAATTTTTCTTTTTGTCGCGTTGTACCTGATCCTGCTGTTGCCGCGGCTGAATGCCGCCATCGGTGCGGTGGTCACGGGTACGCTGTTTACAGCGTTGCTGGTGACGCATTTTGTCCTGATGACGAAACAGGCGATGTGGTTGCAGCTGATGTTGCCCGCCTCGCTGTTGCTGGTCGGCCATTTGCTGTTGACGACCAAACGCTTCCTGATGACCGAGAAGGGCAAGCAGAAATCGGATGCTGATTCTGCGGAGAGCAATCGTATGCTTGGTCTGGCTTTCCAGGGACAGGGGCAACTGGATATCGCCTTTGACAAATTCCGCAAGGTGCCCCTGGACGACAGTCTGATGGATGTGCTCTACAACCTGGGGCTGGATTTCGAGCGCAAGCGTCAGTTCAACAAGGCGGAGTCGGTATTCAGATATATGGCCGAATATAACCCAAAATTCCGCGATCTGGATGCGCGCATGGCACAGTCCAAGGCAATGTCTGAAACAGTGATGCTGGGTGGCTCATCCGGAAGGAGCAATGCCAGCACCCTTGTGCTGGACAAGGCGGGGGTGTCGAAACCGATGCTGGGGCGTTATGAGATAGAGAAGGAACTTGGCAAGGGTGCGATGGGAGTCGTATACCTTGGCAAAGACCCGAAAATCGGTCGGGTCGTGGCGATCAAAACTATGGCATTGGCACAGGAGTTTGAGGCCGACGAGCTGGAAGACGTGAAAGCACGCTTTTTCCGTGAGGCCGAAACGGCCGGCCGCCTGAATCACCCGAACATCGTGACAATGTACGATGCGGGAGAAGAGCATGACCTTGCTTACATCGCGATGGAATTCCTCAAAGGCAAGGACCTGGCCCCTTATACCAAGCCCGGGAATCTGTTGCCGTTGCCCAGGTTGATGAATATTTTTGCGCGTGTTGCCGATGCACTTGATTATGCGCATAAACAGAATGTGGTGCATCGCGATATCAAGCCTGCCAACATCATGTACGATCCCGAAACGGATTCAACCAAGGTGACCGATTTCGGCATTGCACGCATCACTGACTCCAGCAAAACCAAAACCGGCATGGTGTTGGGTACGCCTTCTTTCATGTCGCCCGAGCAATTGGCAGGAAAGAAGATCGGAGGGGCATCTGACTTGTTTTCATTGGGCGTGAGTTTGTACCAAATGGCTTGTGGTAAGCTTCCGTTTGAAGGGGATTCGATGGCACAGCTGATGTTCCGGATCGCCAACGAACAGCATCCCGATATCTTGACCATCAGGGCAGATTTACCGGCATGTCTGGTTGCAATAATTAACCGGTCATTGGCAAAGCAGGTTGAGGTACGCTATGCCAATGGCGCCGAAATCGCTGAAGCCTTGCGCAAGTGTGCTGCGCTGGCAGAGATTTCATCAACGTCAGGTAATTCGCTACCCGGCTAGTCCGGTGTGGAGTTTGCACAAGCTGGGGGTGCAGAATTGAGCTGCCGGTGGGTATCCCGCCGCGAAATGGCGACCCTTCCGCAGTCGGCAAATTTGGGGGTGTAAATTGAAGATTGAAGAAGCATTGGAAATATTCAGCCAGACTGATCCCGGCATGGTGCGCTCGCACAACGAGGATAGTGTGGCATGCGAGCCTGCCTGTGGCTTGGCGGTGCTGGCTGACGGTATGGGCGGGTACAATGCGGGTGAGGTGGCGAGCGGTATTGCTGTATCGGTGGTCGTGACTGAAGTCAGCCACCGTTTGCTCAATGCGAGCCCGGTCGACCGGGGAGATAATGGTACCGATGAGTTGGGCGTTTCGCTGTTGCGTGACAATATTCAGAAGGCCAATGCCTCCATTTTTCATGCCGCACAAAGTCAGCCCCAATATGCCGGAATGGGAACGACTATCGTCTCGGGACTGTTTTATGACAACCGTGTAGCGGTTGGACATGTTGGTGATTCGCGTATGTATCGCTTGCGCGGTGAGGTGCTTGAAACGATCACTCGCGATCATTCTTTGCTTCAGGAACAGATCGATAGCGGGATGATCAGCATTGAAGACGCGCGCTTGTCCAAAAACAAGAATCTGGTGACACGCGCGGTCGGTATAGATGCCGATGTGGATTCCGAGATACATGTGCATGACGTGTCGGTCGGGGATGTTTACCTGCTATGCTCTGACGGCTTGAACGATATGGTGGAGGATGAAGATATTCAGTCCACGCTTTATGCGTTGCAGAATAATCTGCCGCTTGCGGCAAATCAGCTGATACAAATGGCGAACGATAATGGCGGACGCGATAATATTTCGGTGATATTGATCAAGGTGAAGGGTAAATTTTCCCTGCCGCAAGGTTGGCTGGCTAAGTTTTTAAATTGGTTTCAAAAATAATTAGTAAGAGGGTTACAACAATGGCTGCGAAATTGATACTCAGCATGGATGGGGGAATAATCAAAGAATACCCCCTGAACAAAGAGCGCGTGACCATCGGGCGCAAGGCGCACAATGACATCACCATCGACAATTTGGCGGTGAGCGGTGAACATGCTGCGATCGTTACCATCCTTAATGATTCCTTCCTTGAGGATCTGGATAGCACCAACGGACTGGAAGTCAACGGAAAGCCCACTAAAAAGCACTTTCTGCAGAACAATGATGTAATCGAAATCGGCAAATACAAGCTGAAATACATCACTGATCAAATAACCAAGACCACGCCTGAAGATTTCGAGAGAACCATGGTGATGCGCGCACCAATAAAGCAGCCTGCTCCCGCTTCGGGCGGAATCAAACCGGCGGAGATGGCAGGTGCAGTGAAGCAGAACGTTACCAGTCAGACGCATAATGAGATGGCTGAAAAGACCGGCAAGTTCGAATCGCACCAGCAGGCTATCCGGCCTGCTACACCGGAAAAACCGGCACAATCGTCTGTCGCTTCTTCCATGGATGCGCCATCCGGCGCCCAAAAGCAAGTCGCCGTGGTGCAAGTTTTAACCGGGCCCAATGCCGGGAAGGAGCTCGAACTGGTAAAGAATCTCACGACCCTGGGCAAACCCGGTTTACAGGTGGCCGTGCTGACCCGCAGACCGCACGGCTTCTTCATCACTCATGTGGAAGGGGAAAATTTCCCGTTGGTGAACGGCCGGGCTCTGACTAACCAGGCACATCAACTGAATGAGCACGATGTGATTGAGTTGGCCGGGGTCAAGATGGAATTCTATTTCAAGGGATAGAGAGTGGTAGACATCGGGCAGAAGACACTGGGCGCAGGACAGGGATGGTGTCGGAACCGCACTGCCGCTTTAATGAATCGGCCACTGGGTGATGCACAACAATCTGCCCTCTGTTTTCACCATTCCGATAACACGGCCAGCCATTCGACTGGTGAAACCACCAATCATTCCAGTAGGCTGTCAACCAACGATAAGCATGTGGCCGGTTATAGTCAGGCAAACAACGCCCCCCAAACCGCTGGTTATGCTTGTTATTTAGCACAGTGAGAAAAAGTGCAATCTTGATCGGGTTGGGGCTGCTGGTAGTCTTGTTCTTCGTCGGTAGTGCCGCGCGATTTTACAGGCTGGATTTTGTCGATCAGTTGTCTTCCATTCTTTACGATTATCGTTTGCGCCTGACCATGCCGCGAACGCTGGACAATCGTATTGTCATTGTTGATATAGACGAAAAAAGCCTGAAGGAAGAAGGACGCTGGCCATGGGGGCGCGACCGGATGGCCCTGTTGATGGACAAACTATTCGATAAATATGGCGTCGCAGTGGTGGGATTTGACGTCGTTTTTGCCGAAAAGGATGAAAGTTCGGGGCTCAGGGTGTTGCAGAAGCTCGGGCAAAACCAGCTCAAACGCGACAAGTCATTTCAAGAGACGTTAAACCAGATTAGACCGCAACTCGAGTATGACAACCTGTTTGCAAGCAGGATCAAGAATCGCAATGTGGTGCTGGGGTATTATTTAACCAATCAAAAAGAGCCGCATGTATCCGGCATGCTTCCCGAGCCGACATTCCCGTCTGGCGCGTTCAAGGGACATGCGGTGGATTTTACTACCTGGAATGGCTACGGGGCCAATCTCCCCGAGTTGCAGCAAGCCGCTGCCAGCGCGGGCCATTTCAATCCTTTGATAGATACTGACGGGCGGGTACGCCGGATTCCCATGCTTGTTCAGTATGACGGCGCATATTATGAGTCACTGTCTCTTGCGATGGTGCGCACGCTGCTGGGCCAAACCAAATTGTTACCCGGATATGCCGAGGCCAGGACCGACGGGTATTCTGGGCTGGAATGGCTGGAACTGGATACCCCCCGCGGAAAATTAAAAATTCCGGTTGACAGTGATGTGGCGACTTTTGTGCCCTACCGCGGTGGTCAGGGAAGTTTCCGCTATATTTCGATAGCCGATGTACTGCATGGCCGCGTTGATCCGGCACAACTGAAGGGCAAGATCGTTCTGGTGGGCACAACAGCTCCGGGCCTGTTGGACATGCGCTCCACACCAGTGGCGAAGGTTTACCCGGGAGTGGAGGTGCACGCCAACATGATTTCCGGCATTCTCGATCAGAACTTGAAAGAGCGACCTGCTTATATGCTGGGTGCGGAGGTGGTTTGGCTATTGCTGATCGGCATCGCTTTGAGCTTTTTGTTACCGTTGTTTACGCCGGCAAAAGCCATTGTCGCTTCGGCTTTCGCACTCATCTTTACGGCAGGACTGAGCCTGGTTGCATGGCAGTACGGTGATGTATTGATGCCTGTGACGAATAGTCTGGTGATGATCGCGCTGTTATTTGCCCTGAACATGTCCTACGGTTATTTCGTCGAATCACGAACCAAGCGGCAGATTACCGGACTGTTCGGGCAATATGTGCCGAGTGAACTTGTCGAGGAAATGGCAAAACATCCGGAAAGCGTTTCCATGGAAGGCGAAAGCCGCGAAATGACCATATTGTTTTCGGATGTGCGCGGCTTTACCAATATCTCTGAAAGACTGGATCCAAAAGAATTATCGCTGTTGATGAATGAGTTCCTGACACCCCTGTCACGGGTTGTCTACAAACACCGCGGCACGATCGACAAGTATATGGGCGACTGCATCATGGCGTTTTGGGGAGCGCCGCTCCAGGACAGGGATCATGCACGAAACGCCATACTGTCGGGTATCGAGATGCAGGCGACTTTGCAAGCATTGCAGCCGCGTTTCAAGGAGCGCGGCTGGCCGGAAATTCGCGTTGGTGTCGGTATCAATACCGGTCGCGTCAGTGTGGGCAACATGGGTTCGGAAGTCCGTGTTGCCTACACGGTGATGGGCGACGAAGTAAACCTGGCATCGCGTTTGGAAGGCATCACCAAAAAATACGGGGTGAATATCATCGTTGGTGAAAATACCCGCTTCCTGGTGAAGGAATTCCTGTATCGCGAACTTGACCATGTGCGGGTAAAAGGTAAAGATAAGCCTGTGGCGATTTATGAGCCGATCGCATTGGCCAGCGAGGCCAGCAAAGAACTGCTTGACGAGGTCAAGTTGTTTCATGAGGTGCGTCGCCTGTATCGCAAACAGGATTGGGATCAGGCGGAGTTGCAGTTAATGAATTTGCAGCGTATGTCGCCGGACGTTACCCTGTACAGGATTTACACGGAGCGGGTCATCTACTTCCGTAAAAATCCACCGAATGCGGATTGGGACGGTGTGTTTGTGTTCCAGGCCAAATAACCCGATAAACCGTCAGAATAGTACGGATCAGACAAGATGAAACTCAGAGTATTGGGATGCAGTGGTGGAATCGGTGGCAATCTGCGCACCACCTCGTTCCTGCTTGATCATGACGTGCTGATTGATGCAGGTACCGGGGTAGGTGAGCTCAGCCTGACGGAACTCGCCATGATTGACCATGTGTTCATTACCCACTCCCACCTTGATCATATCGTAAGTATCCCGATGATGGTCGATAGCGTCTGGATGATGCGCGAGCGCCCGATAACGATATACGCAAGCGAAGAGACGCTGGACATCCTCAAGCAACATATTTTCAATTGGAAAATATGGCCGGATTTCAGCGAGATACCAAACGCACAGCAGCCTTCCATGCGTTACCAGGCTATGGAACTGGGTGAAACGGTTGTCCTGAACGGGCGCAACATAACCTCTGTTCCTGCCAATCATGTTGTGCCCGCGGTTGGCTATCATCTGGACAGCGGAAAGGCAAGTCTGGTATTCAGCGGAGACACCACCACAAATGATGCATTATGGGAGGTGGTCAACAGGATTGAAAATTTGCGTTACCTTGTCATCGAGTCGGCTTTTTCCAACAGTGAAAAGGATTTGGCGGAAATTTCCAAACATCTGTGCCCAAGTATGCTTGCGGTGGAGTTGCTGAAATTCAAGCTTGAGGCAGAGGTGTATATCACCCATCTCAAACCGGGCGAGCTTGAATTGACCATGCGGGAGATAGAAGACTGTGTGCACGGTTTGTGCCCGAAAATGTTGTTGAATAATCAGGAATTCGAGCTTTAAGCGTGAATGATGAATTGCATAACCTACTACAAATGTTGGCTGGCAGTGATGTGCCTGATGCCGAAATCGGCACGACAGCAGCCTAATGAGACGCGCCGGGGAGTGATATGAGTACAGTAATGACGTCTAATAGCACAGCGAAAAATGTCGGTGATATGACCCTCAGGCTCGAATTCACCAAAAACCTCAATCAAGTCAACAACAGGATACACGCCACCGGTAATGTTGATGAAATCATGCTTGAGGTCAGCAAAGACATCTGCGCGCTGTTCAATGCGGATCGGTTGACTATCTATGTGGTGGGTGAAGACAATATCTCCCTTGTGTCCAAGGTCAAGACCGGACTCAATTCATTCAAGGACCTGAAATTACCCATCGCCGAACAAAGCCTCGCCGGTTATTCGGCAATGCATAAAAAGCTGCTTAACATCAGGGATGTTTATGATGAAAAAGAGTTGGCGAAGTACAGCGCGCATCTGCGTTTTTTGCAGGAAGTAGACAAGCGTACCGGATATCGAACCAAGCAAATGCTGGTTGCACCGATTCTGGATGCGGGCAGCGGTGATCTGGTCGGCGTTATCCAGGTCATCAACAACAAGGCCGGCGCCCCCTTTACGTCCATGATCGAAGAAGGCGTGCAGGAACTGGGGCAGACCATGGCGGTGGCGCTGCGGCAGCATCAGCGACAGCAAAACAGTACGGCCAAGACCAAATACGACTATCTGGTTTCCGACGCGGTGCTCTCGGCCGCCGAATTCGAATTGGCTACACGCACTGCGCGACGCAAGGGAATAGATATCGAGGAGGTTTTGCTCGACGAATTTCAGGTTAGTCCCGCAGCATTAGGCAAGGCGTTGTCCAGCTTTTTCGGAGTCCCTTACCAGCCTTACCGGGGTGACCGCATCAAGCCCGCCGAGTTGTTGAAAAACCTGCGACGTGAGTATGTTGAAAGCAGCCACTGGATTCCAATCGAGGAAACCCAGGAAGGGTTGATGATTTTGACCACCGACCCCGAGCGGATTCAGGCTTCGCGAGTGGTCAACAACATTTTCTCCAAGAGCCGCTTGAACTATCAGGTCTGCTCGCAACGGGAATTCAGGCAAACCCTTGATTTGTTCTATGGTGGCAGCGCTGCTTCAGACGGCAGCGGTGTCCTTGCGGGTGATGAGTCATCCATGGATGACTTGTTGACCAGTATGGGCGGAGAAGAGGAGGAGGTTTCCGGTATCAGCCTGGAGGACGTCAGTGCCGCCGCCGATAACGAACTGGTCAAACTGGTCAACAAGGTCATCGTGGACGCTTACCGGATGGGCGCGTCGGATATTCATATCGAACCGGGGCCGGGCAAAGCCAAGACATTGATTCGGATACGCAAGGACGGTTCCCTGATGAACTACATCGAAGTGCCGTCCACCTACCGCAACGCGCTGGTGACGCGTATCAAGATTATGTGCGACCTGGATATTTCCGAGAAGCGCAAACCGCAGGATGGCAAGATCAAGTTCAAGAAATTCGGACCGCTGGATATCGAATTGCGCGTGGCGACGATTCCTTCACAGGGCGGTGTGGAAGACGTGGTGATGCGTATTCTGGCCTCCGGTGAGCCGTTGCCATTGGAAAAAATGGGCTTTTCTGCGCGCAATTCGGAGATAGTCCAGGCTACGGTGAGCAAGCCATATGGACTGTTTTTCGTATGCGGTCCGACCGGTTCCGGTAAGACCACCACGCTGCATTCCATCCTCAAATACATCAACAAGCCGGACACCAAGATATGGACCGTCGAAGATCCGGTGGAAATCACCCAGAGGGGTCTGCGCCAGGTGCAGATCAATAAAAAAGCCGGACTGGATTTTCCAACCATCATGCGCGCATTTTTGCGTGCCGATCCGGACGTGATTATGGTCGGTGAAATGCGTGACAAGGAAACCGTGTCTATCGGTATCGAAGCATCGCTCACCGGCCATCTGGTGTTCGCCACCCTGCATACCAACAGTGCACCGGAATCCATCATCCGTTTGCTGGATATGGGCATGGATCCGTTCAACTTTGCCGATGCATTGCTGGGTATTCTGGCCCAGCGTTTGGCAAAACGCCTGTGTAGCGATTGCAAAAAACCGCATATTGCGACAGCCGATGAAATCAAGGCGATGCTGGATGAATACAGCACCGAGCTGGTCAATACCGTGATCTGGAAAAAGGACCCGGCTGCAGCGATGAAGGCCTTGTATGCCGAGTGGCGAAAGTTATTCGCCGATGAAAAAGGACAGTTCACGATCCATGATCCGGTTGGATGCGATAAATGCATGGGTACCGGCTATCGCGGGCGCGTTGGCTTGCATGAATTATTGATCGGAACAGATCCGGTGAAGAAGGCCATTCAGGAGCATGCGCGGGTCGCCGAGTTGCTGGCCATTGCTCTGGACGAAGGGATGCATACCCTGAAGCAGGACGGTATGGAAAAAGTACTGCAAGGTATTACCGATATGCATCAGGTACGGGCCGTTTGCATCAAGTAAATATCCTTATGAATTCTTCCGATAATCTACTGCATCGCCTCAAGGATCTCAATGAGATCGGCATTGCACTGTCCCAACAGCGAAATCTCAACAGCTTGTTGGAGGCCATTCTGATCGCGGCGATGCGCATTACCCATGCGGATGCCGGTACGCTTTATCTTCATGAGCAGCAGCAGCGGGTATTGCGCTTCGAAATCCTGCGCAACAACACACTGAATATGGCAATGGGTGGAACCAGCGGTGTGCCGATCACCTTTTATCCCATCCAGCTTTACGATGCTGCCGGTAATCCCAATCACGCCATGGTGGTGAGTCACTCGGCACTCAGCGGCGAGACCGTAAATATTCCCGATGCCTATAGGGCGGAGGGCTACGATTTTTCCGGCACCAAGAAATTCGATGCCAAGACCGGCTATCGTTCACAGTCCTTTTTGACCGTACCGATGCGGAACCATGAGAATGAAGTCATCGGGGTGTTGCAATTACTCAATGCGCTGGACCAGGAAAATGGGGCGATCATACCGTTCTCAAAGGATGACCAGCAGTTGCTGGAATCGCTTGCTTCACAGGCGGCCATCGCCCTGACGAATCGTCATCTGATCGATCAACTGGAAGAGTTGTTCGAGTCTTTCATTCAACTCATCAATACCGCGATTGACGACAAGTCGCCCTATACCGGCGGTCACTGCGCGCGCGTGCCGACACTGACCATGATGCTGGCTGAAGCTGTCAATCGCACCAAATCCGGTCCGCTCAAGGATTTTGTAATGACAGACAAGGACAGGCACGAATTAAAGATTGCCGGCCTGCTGCATGATTGCGGCAAAATAACCACGCCTGTGCATGTGGTGGACAAGGCGACCAAATTGCATACGCTCTTCGACCGGATCCATTTGTTGGACACGCGTTTCGAAGTGCTCAAGCGCGATGCGGAGATCGCGATGTTGCATGAAATTGCGGCAGCAGACGCCGATGTTAAACGGATCGAGGCTGCCCGCCAAAACTTTGTAGCGCGAGTCATGCAACTTGACCAGGACCGGGAATTCCTGCGGCACAGCAATATCGGCAGCGAAGCAATGTCGGCACAGGCTCAGGAGCGGGTACGACAGATAGCCTCCTATCAATGGCGGGATAGTGACGGTAAAACGTGCAATTTTCTCAGCGATGACGAAGTCGAGAATCTCACAATCCGCTCCGGGACATTGACGGCGGCAGAACGACAGATCATCAACCACCACATTGATGTCACCATCAAGATGCTGGAATCGTTGCCCTGGCCCAGACATCTTAAGAATGTCCCGGAATATGCAGGCGGGCATCACGAGCGCATGGACGGCAAGGGCTATCCGCGCGGACTGACGCGCGACCAGATGTCGGTGCAGGCGAGGGTCATGGGCATCGCGGATATTTTCGAGGCGCTCACCGCCAAGGACAGACCCTACAAGAAAGGCAAGACGCTCACCGAATCCCTGACCATACTCGGCAAGTTCAAGCTGGGCGGACACATCGATCCCGACCTGTTCGATGTCTTCATGCGCGAGAAAGTCTATCTCGACTATGCCAAACAGTTTCTTGCGCCCGAGCAGATAGACGATGTGGATGTGAGCAGGATTCCGGGCGTCAATTTGAATCAATAAGCCGACAAGGTTGCCCAAAATCGTCAGTTAGTGACGAATATCGGATTGTTTGATACTACCGCATTATATTGAAAATATATAATTTACTTTTAAAACAATGCAATGTGATATTGGCACGGCTATTGCTTTATATCTTCCGACACATGAATTTAATGTGTTCAAATTAAACCAAGGAGCTTTATCATGATGAAAAACATTCAAAAGGGTTTTACCCTGATCGAACTGATGATCGTGGTTGCGATTATCGGTATTCTGGCTGCCGTGGCGATTCCTGCCTACGGCGATTACACAGCACGTGCGCAGGCTGCTGAAGCATTTACGCTGATGGATGGTTTGAAGACACCATTAACGGAGCTATATACATCGAACGGGGATTTCTTCGTCAATGTTGCCAGCGGTGTCACTGCCATTACTTCAGGAAAATATGTTAACGACATACTTGTTGGCGGATCTTCTTACTCTGCAACTAACCATACACCGAAAACTGCTGGTAGTTTAACCAGCGTGGAGGCGGACTTTAAGAATGCAGGTATAAGTAGCAGGTTGATGGCAAACAGCGCATCAGGCGGTACTCCGTTGGCCGTACATATGTACTATAACGCGGACGATGGTTCCTGGTCCTGCCAAAACGGTGATGCAAGTAAAGACAAAGCGGCAACCACCGGTGGTGGTGAGCGTGCTATCGAGGGTGTGAACACGATACCAAGCAACGTGTTACCGAAGTCCTGCGGTTAATTTGGTTGCATAAGCTATCTTAAAGATAGGTAGTGCTGAAAAAAAGCCCCTCGCAAGAGGGGCTTTTTCATTTGGGGAGAGGCAACCCTTAACCGGGCTTGGCGCGGAAACAATTTGCGCTGCGGCTAATGCTTGCCGTTTGCTTTGAGCATCTGGCGTAACTCGTTTAGATCGCTCTCGATGGATGACAACTGATAAAAACTTCCGCCCGCCTGTTTTGCCAAGTCAAGTTGTTCGATTGCCGCGTTCAGGTTGCCCTGCCAGGCATAACTATAGGCTTGGGCCTGATGCTGTTCCAAAGCCTTGCCTTGCATCGCGTAGGCTCTGGCCTGAAGATCGTAAAGCGTGGTGTCGCTGGGGTGTAGCGTGACTTGATCGGCGAGCAGCTTGACGGCGGTTTCCGGTTGATTGTCTTGCAGCAGCAGGTCGGTGTAGTCGTAAATCAGGGCACGATGCTGCGGAAAATCCTGTATTGCAGTTCGGTAAAAAGCCAACGCAGCAGAATTATTCTTTTCTGCGCGCAACACTTCCCCCTCGAGGGTGGCTATCATCGCATTGTTACTGGAGGCCGGACTTGAATCGGCCTGCTTGTTCAACAGCGCCATCTCACGGCTGGCACGCGCAATCTGGTTGTCGCGCAACAGCGCTCTCACCAGTCCATAGCGTTGCGCTATCGGATTGCCGAAATTTTGCGGACCCAGCGCGGCACTGAAATAGGTAATGGCATCCGGCGCAGTTTTTTGTGCGGCGATGAGTTTGATGCGCACCAGTTGAAAATCCAGGCTGTCCGGGATCAGGAGGTAAGGTTGGTTGCGTATCCGATTTTCGATTTCCGCGATACGGTCGCTGGTGATCGGGTGGGTGCGCATATAGTTGGGCGCATTGCCATCAAGCAGGCGCGATGATTTTTGCAGCCTTCTCAGAAACTCTGGCATGGCGTGGGTATTGAAGCCGGATTTTTCCAATAACTGCAGCCCGATACGGTCCGCCTCTTCCTCGTAGGCACGGGTAAAGTTCAGTCGCTGCTGTATATTGCCCGCCTGTACGCTGGCGATGGTGGCTTCCGCCGCTTGCGGGTTGGTGCGCGCTGCAAGTATGGCGACGGCAATGGCAGCCATCGAGATCAGGCCATTACCCCGCTGAGCCTCTATCATGCGAGCCAGATGGTGTTGTGTGACGTGTGAAATTTCATGTGCTAACACCGAAGCCAGTTCCGATTCGCTTTGGGTGATGAGTATCAGCCCCGCATTTACGCCGATGAAGCCGCCCGGCAGGGCAAATGCATTGATGCTGTAATCATTGACTGCAAAAAACTCGAAATTGAGGGAAGGCTCGGGGCTGTTTTCGACCAGTTTGTCACCGATTTTATTCAGATAATCGTTGACCTCGGAATCGTCCAGAAATTGTTTGCTGGCACGAATTTCCATCATGCTTTGCTGCCCGATCTGGCGCTCCTGTTGCGGGGTAAG
Organism: Burkholderiales bacterium; assembly: GCA_038241165.1. Lineage (GTDB taxonomy): Bacteria > Pseudomonadota > Gammaproteobacteria > Burkholderiales > Gallionellaceae > Gallionella. Next base: position 19,198 of record JBBRFZ010000042.1, read on the forward strand.
CGCGGCCTGCGAGACATCGCCCAGATCAGGCAATCCATCGCCCAAGGCACAGGGTGAGAAGCACAGCAACAGTAGCAGGGTAAAATTCTTCATGAGGGCTATGATAGTTGTTTTTGCAGGCGGTTCACACTGTCTGGGCTACATATTGTTATAAGTGTTCTCATCCCATGTAGACAGCATGCTGCAAAATGCGCAGAATCGGGATGTTTTCAATCGCAAAATCCGAAAATGGACAAAATTGGCAAATACGAAATAGTACGCGTACTCGGTACCGGTG
>JBBRFZ010000043.1:0-19110 GCA_038241165.1 Burkholderiales bacterium
AGCCCCGACCACAATGATGCGCTCGAATGACGCGAGGTTGTAATTCGTATTGGCGACACAAAATTGCCCGTTCTCGATTCGAGCCGCCTTGAGCACTGCATTGTAGGGGTCGACCGCGGCCAATGCGGCATCAAAGATGCCGACCAGTTCCTGCCGATGGATCGGTGCCGATGAATCTGCTTCGGGAGAACCTTCCAGCAGGGTTCTATTCAGGTCGGTGGAGATGATGGTTTTTTTCATGCGATTTCAGGAAAGTCGTTGTGCATGACAAGGGAGGTGGAATCATAGCGCGATCCTGTTGCAGGACGCCACCTTGTTTCCGGATCGTGGCGTGCAGGCAAGTGTAGCGTTAGAACGGATGCATTTTTCCGTATTGGATATTTGCGCGGGATTTTGCGTGAACTGAATACTCGTTCAGGCGAAAGTGCATCCCTATGCTTTAGCCAGTGCGGCCACACCTGCAGCAGCGATTTGACCATCCTGGAACGAACGCACGCCGCTGATTCCCAACCCGCCTACGACCACGCCTTCAAACAGCAGCGGCACACCGCCTTCGGCAGGGATCACGCCGGGGAGGGCGAGATGTATCAATCGGCCACTCTGTACCGCATCTTCCGAAGCCTTGGTGGGGCGCTGAAAAGCCACAGCTGCCCGGGCTTTCAGGATCGCTGTCTCGACACTGCCAAACTGGGTGTCGTGGCTGCGCTGCAAATAAAGCAGATGCCCCCCATCGTCCACCACTGCGATCACCACACGCCAGTCGTTGCCTTGCGCTTCGGCATCGGCTGCGGCAGCGATACGTTTGGCTTGATCCAGTGTGAGTATGGGTTTGACGGACATGCCAGGTCTTTCTTTGGTAAAAAATTCGGGTATTGCAGGGCGGGCATTCTGGCCCCGGTTCAGCCAGAATCCTGCCAGCGAGAGGGTAAGATCAGTGTGAAGACAGAGCCTTGAATACGTTGTCGCGTATACTTTCGACGCTGCCGACACCGGCCACCTTGACACAATGCGGTACGTCCTTCCCGCCGCTCTTTTCCCATTTCGAGTAATACTCCACCAGCGGTTTGGTTTGCTCATGGTAAACCTGAAGACGCTTCTTCACGGTTTCTTCGGTGTCGTCCGCGCGCTGCACCAAATCTTCACCGGTCACGTCATCCTTGCCTGTGACCTTGGGCGGGTTGAATTTGATGTGATAGGTGCGTCCCGAGGCCGTGTGCACGCGGCGACCGCTCATGCGCTGCACGATCTCGCTGTCGTCCACGTCGATTTCTACGACGTAGTCGATCGCAACCCCTGCCTGTTTCATGGCCTCTGCCTGAGGAATGGTGCGTGGAAAACCATCGAACAGAAAACCTTTGGCGCAGTCGGGTTCCTTGATACGCTCTTTCACCAGATTGATGATGATCTCATCAGACACCAGACCGCCCGCATCCATGATTTTCTTCGCAGCCGTGCCGAGAGGACTGCCTGCCTTGATCGCAGCGCGCAACATGTCGCCTGTCGAGATTTGCGGAATGTTGAATTTTTCCTTGATGAAATTCGCCTGGGTACCTTTGCCTGCGCCCGGTGCACCTAACAGTATCAGTTTCATGGTTTGCTTATCCCCCGATTTATTTGAGTTTCAAATATTTTCTGAGCCGCTTGCAGATCTTGTTCGGTGTCAACACCCCCTGGCGGAGCCAGTTTGGTGATCACCACGCCTATCTTGTACCCATAATAAAGTGCGCGCAATTGCTCCAACGCCTCATAGCGCTCTAACACTATTGGGGGGAGTGATCCGTATGCGCGGAGGAAGCCCGCGCGGTAAGCATAGATGCCGATATGGCGTAATACCGGCAGGTCTGCGGGCAGGGGCTGTTGCATTGCAAAGGCATCGCGAGGCCAGGGGATCGGTGCGCGGCTGAAATACAGCGCATTGCCATTCTTGTCCAGCACTGTCTTGACGATGTTCGGGTTGCGCATCGCGGCTTCATCGTGAATCGGATGGCAGGCGGTGGCGATTGCACATTCGGGATGGGCGTGCAGATGGTCGGCTACGGCGCTGATCAGTTCGGGTGGAATCAGCGGTTCGTCGCCCTGCACATTGACCACGATGGTGTCGTCCGGCCAGCCTTGTATTTCGACGACTTCAGCAATGCGATCGGTGCCGCTGGTGTGGCTGTCTCTGGTCAGGCATGCCTTGAAACCATGCTCGTGGACCGCGTTGGCGATTGCGTGATGGTCGGTGGCGATCCAGATCTGTTGGGCACCACTTTGTGCGGCTTGTTCGGCGACGCGCACCACCATCGGTTTCCCCGAAATCAGCAGCAGCGGTTTGCCGGGCAGTCGTGTGGACGCGTGGCGTGCCGGGATGACGACGTGGAAATCGGTCATTTGGGAGCCTCTAAAAATTCAGAGTTTGCCCAAATGCAAGACGTGGAAAAAATTTCGCCGCGCCGCATATCAAATATATGTAAGCAAGATATTTTTCCACAACCCAGCATAACCAGCCACTTTGTTGCCGTTTTTTTGGCAACTTAGTGGAATGGCCAGTGGTTTCATCAGTCGGGAGGAAATGTGGTTGTTTAGAGGCTCCCATTAAATTTTTTCGGCTTCTTCGGGGGTAAGCTTGCGCGCCTCGTCGACCAGCATCACCGGAATGCCGTCGGAGATTTTATAAGCCAACCGGTCGGCTTTGCAGATCAGTTCCTGCGCAGATTTCTGATAGATCAGCGGGGATTTGCACAACGGGCAAACGAGGATATCAAGCAGTTTGGTGTCCATGGGAGTCTATCTTTCGCAATATGTGATCTGTCAGGGCCGGGTCGATCTGGGCATCCACACGCAATACCCAATATCGCGTATCAGCAAATGCTGAACATTTTACCGCATCTTTTTCGGTCAGGAGTACCGCATCGCAATCAGCGAATGACAGGTCGGTTGCATGGTAAGGATGATGGTCGGGAAAAACGTGCGGCGTGAAGGAGATACCCAGTGCTTCCAGGTGTTGGAAATAGCGTTGCGGGTTGCCGATACCAGCCACGGCATGAATGTTCGGATTTTTAAAGTCTACAGCGGTGGCTGTCTGGTCAGGGTTCAGCAGGTTGTAAAAAATCGTGCCGGTGAGGCTCATCGCATAGCGATTTGCCGCAGCATCGCCACCGTTTACCACAATGGCATCCACCGATTGCAATCGCGATGCCGGTTCCCGCAACGGACCGGCGGGGAGCATCAAACCATTGCCATATCCGAGCATGCTGTCGGTGACCGCGATTTCCACATCGCGTTTCAAGCGGTAATGCTGCAAGCCGTCATCGCACAGCACTACGTTGCATTGTGGGCAGGCTTGCAGCGCCGTGTGTGCCGTGGCGACGCGATTCGCGCCGACCCATACCGGGCAAATATCGCGGCGGGCCATCAACAGCGGTTCATCTCCGACCTGTGCGGCGGTGCTTGTCAGACTGACCTGTTGCGGTTTCGAACCGGTGCGGCCGTAACCGCGGCTGACGATCAGCGGATGCCAGCCGCGTTCTATGAGTTGTTGCGCCAATGCAAGCGTGAGCGGGGTTTTGCCGGTTCCACCGACGCTGATGTTGCCGACCACGATGACAGGCAGCAGCAATTGATGGCTGGACAGGAAGCCACTGAGATACAACTCGCGACGCAAAGCAACCATTACACGAAAAACCAGGCTGATCGGATAAAGAATCAGATGCAGGGGTGTGATGCGATACCAATGGTTTTGCAGCCAGTCCACGTTGTGGAGCCGTTATTCCGGCTTGTTTTGCGTTGTGAAGGTGATGCGCCCAAACCCGGCGCGCCTTGCCGCCTCCATCACGTTTATCACGGATTGATGTGTGGCTTTGGCATCTGCATCAATGACGATGGTGGGGTCGGTTTGCGTGCCTGCAGCCGCTTTCAGGGAGGCTGCCAGCGCGTCTACCCCGGTGTAGTGCAAACCTTGATCGTTGATGGCATAGTGTTCCGAGGCATCCACCGCAACGTTGATAAGGTTGGCTTTTGCAGCGGAGGCTTCTCCACCGGCTTGCGGCAGATTGATCCGTAATTCTGAAAACTTGGCATAGCTGGTGGTCACCATCATGAAAATCAGAATCACCAGCAACACGTCTATCATCGGGATCAGGTTGATCTCCGGTTCTTCGCGTCTGCGCCCGAGTCGGAAATTCATTACTCTTTAACTCGCACGTTGGCCGTGCACAATCGCCACCAGTTTGATGGCCTGCTGCTCCATCTCCATGGTCAGGTTGTCCACTTGCGAACGGAAGTAGCGGTAGAAAATCATGCTCGGTATCGCAACGATCAGGCCAAAGGCGGTGTTATACAGGGCGACAGAAATGCCGTGTGCAAGTATCGCCGGGGAGTTGCCAACCGCAGTTTGTGAACCAAAGATTTCAATCATGCCAACTACCGTGCCAAACAGCCCCAGCAATGGACTGATAGAGGCAATCGTCCCCAGGGCAGTAAGAAACCGGTCCAAATCGTGCGAGACTGCACGCCCCGCTTCCTGAACCGATTCTTTCATTACTTCGGGAGTGCTTTTGATATTTTTCAAACCCACTGCGAAAATACGTCCAAGCGGAGAGCTGTCGGCAAGTTTGGTTAACATGCTGTCGCTGACGCCGCGTTGTTTGAGTTCCTTGATGACTTCGTCCAGCAGGGTGGGAGGAGCGATGCGCTGGCTGCGCAAAAACACCAAACGTTCAATGATCAAGCCGCCTGCGATGACGGATGCGAGAATCAAAAACCAGATCGGCCAGCCGGCCGCTACAACAATTGCATACACGCGGATTCTCCAAATGTGCTTAAATTATCAGGGCGCAACTGTAGCTTGTCGCATTAAGTTGAGCAACCTTTCTCAGGATTTACTTCAGCACTATTTTGTTAAGTTACCATTTGAAAAGAGTATTTCCGTTTATTCACAAATCCTGTTGATAACTTTGTGGATGACTCCCGGGAATAACCCTTTAACTTGGCGTTGTGCAACGGATTTGCTTAAATTGCCTATTTTGTATAAGTAATTAAAATCCTTTAAAAACAATGTGATGCCGTAAGTTCGCGGTTTTGTGACTGGGCGAAGTGGTGAAGAACGGCAAATTTCCTTGAAGTGTGGATTATTTAGGGTTGTCAATATGGATTTGAACTTTTTTTCTGGGGAAAGGTCGCGGGTTTTTCACGTGGCGGAACTCAACTTTGCAATCAAGCAGTTGCTGGAAAGCAACGTTCCATTGCTGTGGGTGCGCGGAGAAATTTCCAATTTGGTGAAAGCGACTTCCGGCCATTTCTATTTTTCCCTGAAGGATGATCAAGCGCAAGTTCGTTGCGTAATGTTCAGGCATAAAAACCAGTTGTTGAAAGAGCCTGTCAGCAACGGACAGCAGGTTGAAGTATTAGCAGTCGCTACTTTATACGAACAGCGCGGCGACTTTCAGTTGACCGTGGAGCAGATGCGTCCGGCAGGATTGGGCATACTGTATGAGCGATTCGAAAGACTGAAGCAATTGTTGCAGTCCGAGGGACTATTGGCTGCCGAGCGTAAACGTGCATTGCCAGCCTTCCCCAAAAGCATCGGCATTATCACATCGCTGCAGGCCGCCGCGTTGCGCGATGTGCTCACCACCCTGAAGTTGCGCCTGCCGAGCGTCCCCGTGGTGCTCTATCCCGCCCCGGTGCAGGGGGCAGGCAGCGCGGAAAAGATCGCCGCAGCCGTCGAGGCAGCCAACCGGCGCGCGGAATGCGATGTGCTGATCCTGTGCCGCGGCGGAGGCAGTATCGAAGACCTGTGGTCGTTCAACGAGGAGATCGTCGCGCGCGCGATCGCCGCCAGTGAAATCCCCATCGTCAGCGGGGTTGGCCACGAGACAGATTTCACCATCGCCGATTTTGTCGCTGACGAACGAGCACCGACGCCCACCGCTGCCGCGCAACGCATAGTCCCGGATCGCCATGCATTGCTCAGGGGATTGCATGACCAGGCGCAGCACCTGCAACGTGCGCTGCGCAACCGGTTGCAGAATGCGATGCAGGCCGTGGACTACTTGCAGCGACGTCTGGTGCATCCTGCCCAGCAGCTGCAACAACGGAGCCGGCAATTGGAACAGATGCATCAGCGCATGCAACGCGCCTTTGTATATCGCAAGCAGCAGCAACACTGGCAGTGGCAGTCCCTGGCGCAGCGCCTGCGAGCCGCGAGCAGCGATTTCGCCCGACTTCAAGACAAGCAGGTCAATCTGGAGCAGCGTCTGGTTAAAACGTTGCGCGCAGGTCAGGCAGATCGTTTGGTGAGAGTCGACAATGCAGGGAAACATTTGATATTGCTCAACCCTGCCAAAGTTCTGTCGCGCGGCTATAGCATGGTGCAGGATGCAAGCGGCAGTGTAGTGTCGGATGCGGGGTCGTTGGCGGTTGGTGCGGAACTGCGCATCACCTTTGCCAACGGGTGGGCGCAGACAGAAGTGAAACAGCGTAGCGAATCATAAAGGGGGCGTTGGTACTGAGCGTAGCGAAGTCGAGCATATTAATGACTGAATTCAACTTCGCCGGGCCAGCCCGGCGGTTTTGTAATCGGGTATTGCTTAACTTGACCTGTATGTCGCACCCGCAACCATGCGCATCACTCCCTACTGCGGTATCATTCCGACCATGCAAATCCGCCATGCAATTCAATCGTAATGACATCCGAAAATTATATCGACCTTCCTCCTTTGCTCAGTGCAAGCGGCACGATCAAGCTGCCCGGTTCAAAAAGCATTTCCAATCGCATCCTGTTGCTGTCGGCCCTGGCGCAAGGTACCACTGAGATCCGTGATGTGTTGTTGTCGGACGATACCGGGCGCATGCTGGACGGTTTGCGCTCGCTGGGCGTGAATGTGGAGCAACTGGAGCCTCTTGTGTTCCGTGTGCAGGGCTGTGGCGGGGGCTTTCCGGTCAAACAGGCCGAGTTGTTTCTGGGCAATGCCGGAACGGCGTTTCGTCCGCTGACCGCCGCGCTGGCGTTGTCGGGAGGCAATTACAAGCTGTCTGGCGTGCCGCGCATGCACGAACGGCCGATAGGCGATCTGGTTGACGCGCTGCGGGAACTTGGTGCAGACATCGAATGCCTAGGCAATGAAGGTTTTCCGCCGCTGGAGATTCATCCGGCAACACCGACCGGAGTCGATCGTGTCAGCGTGCGTGGCGATGTGTCCAGTCAATTCCTGACCGCTTTGCTGATGGCTTTGCCATTGCTGGGTCGCCAAGTCACCGTGGATGTGATCGGCGAGTTGATCTCCAAGCCTTATATCGAGATCACGCTGGCGATGATGGCGCGCTTTGGCGTGATTGTGCGCAAAGACGGTTGGCGCAGTTTCACCGTAGCGGCAGGCAGTCACTATGTTTCCCCCGGAGTGATCTATGTGGAAGGTGACGCCTCTTCTGCTTCGTATTTTTTAGCCGCAGGCGCGATCGGTGGCGGGCCGTTGCGCATAGAGGGCGTAGGCAGCGGCAGCATACAGGGCGATGTGCGTTTCGCCGATGCGTTGGCGCTGATGGGCGCGCAGGTCGAAATGTGCGCGAACTGGATGGAAGCTCGAGCTCCCCGGACCGGAAAACTCAAGGCTATCGAGCTGGACTGCAATCACATCCCCGATGCAGCGATGACGCTGGCTGTGGTTGCGCTATTCGCCGAAGGCACGACTACGCTACGCAATATTGCCAGCTGGCGCGTCAAGGAAACCGACCGCATTGCGGCGATGGCGACCGAACTGCGCAAGATCGGAGCTACGGTGGAGGAGGGGGAGGATTTTATCCGTGTCACCCCCCCGGCACAGATTCGGCATGCAGCCATCGATACCTACGACGATCACCGCATGGCGATGTGTTTCTCACTTGCCGCGTTTGGCGCGGAGGGCATGCGCATCAATGATCCGCGTTGTGTCGCCAAGACTTTCCCGAATTATTTCACGCTGTTGCATGATGTGGTGCGGGCTGTGCCGGTGATCGCTATCGACGGGCCATCTGCTTCCGGCAAGGGCACGGTGGCACAGCTGGTTGCGGCCAGGTTCGGTTATCACTATCTTGACAGTGGTGCGCTGTACCGCTTGCTGGCGCTGGCGGCACAGCGCGATCAGATATCGCTGACCGATGAAACGGGTCTGGCGGAATTGGCGGAACGCATGGAGATTCGATTCGAGGGCAGCCAGATATTCCTGGATGGTATCCCGGTCGGCGATGAGTTGCGCGGCGAGCAATGTGCTGCTGTGGCTTCCAAAGTGGCTGCTTTGCCGGGTGTGCGTGCCGCACTTTTGAACAAGCAACATGCGTTCCGCAGGGCTCCCGGTCTGGTCGCAGATGGTCGAGATATGGGTTCTGTGGTGTTTCCGGACGCGGCGCTGAAGATATTCCTTACCGCCAGTGCCGAGGCGCGTGCCGACCGCCGTTATAAGCAGTTGATGGAAAAAGGAATCGATGCTAATATCGCCGCCCTTTTGCTGGATATACGTATGCGTGACGAGCGAGATACTCAACGCAGCGCATCTCCTCTGCAACAGGCACCGGGTGCAAGTCTGCTGGATACCACCGCGCTAAGCATCGATGAGGCAGTTCAGGACATCGAAAAAGCGGCATTAAAGGCATTGGCACACTGACCCGGCGAAAAGCTCCAGGTATCAGGCCCCACAGGACTCTCCGTCCGACGGGAACTTTAACTAACCCCCTGCGCCGATTTGTTTTTTCGGGCAGATAATATTTTTTAGGTATATCCGATGAACGCAACCGCAACCGCAGCAGCTGTACAAGATCCCGATAGTTTCGCAGCAATGTTTGAAGAAAGTTTGACGCGCAAAGAAATGCGCGCAGGCGAATTGATTACCGCGCAAGTAGTGCGCGTTGACCACAACATGGTGGTCGTGAATGCCGGACTGAAGTCCGAAAGTTTGATTGCAATCGAGGAATTCCTCGATGCCAAAGGCGAATTGGAAGTGGCTGCGGGCGATTTTGTCACCGTCGCGATCGAGTCGCTGGAAAATGGCTATGGTGAAACCAAGCTGTCGCGTGAAAAGGCCAAGCGTCTGGCAGCATGGCACGAGCTGGAAATCGCCATGGAAGAAGGCAAGATCGTGGAAGGCTATGTCAGCGGCAAGGTCAAGGGTGGTCTGACCGCGATGGTCAACGGTATCCGCGCATTCCTGCCGGGTTCGCTGGTAGATATTCGCCCGGTCAAGGACACCACGCCTTACGAAAACAAGACCATGGAATTGAAGGTCATCAAGCTGGACCGCAAGCGCAATAACGTGGTGGTTTCCCGTCGCGCCGTGCTGGAAGCCAGCATGGGTGCAGACCGTGAAGCGATCCTGGAGAATCTCAAGGAAGGCGCGATCGTCAAGGGCGTGGTCAAGAACATCACCGACTACGGTGCATTTGTTGATCTCGGTGGCATCGATGGCCTGCTTCACATTACTGATCTGGCATGGCGTCGTGTCAAACATCCGTCTGAAGTATTGACCGTTGGCGACGAGATCGAAGCCAAGATTCTGAAGTTCGACCAGGAGAAGAACCGTGTTTCGCTGGGCGTCAAGCAGATGGGCGATGATCCGTGGAATGGTCTGGCACGTCGTTACCCGCAAGGCACTCGTATGTTCGGCAAGGTGACCAACCTGACTGACTACGGCGCATTCGTTGAAATCGAACAAGGTATCGAAGGTCTGGTGCACGTTTCAGAAATGGACTGGACCAACAAAAACGTTCATCCTTCCAAGGTTGTGAGCCTGGGTGATGAAGTTGAAGTGATGATTCTGGAAATTGATGAGGCGCGTCGTCGTATCTCACTGGGTATGAAGCAATGCCAATCCAATCCATGGGATGATTTCGAGATCAACCACAAGAAGGGCGATAAAGTTAAGGGACAGATCAAGTCCATCACCGATTTTGGTGTGTTTATCGGTCTGGATGGCGGTATTGACGGACTGGTTCATCTATCCGATCTGTCATGGAGTCAACCAGGTGAAGATGCTGTACGCAGCTACAAGAAGGGCGACGAAGTCGAAGCCGTGGTATTGGCGATCGATGTTGAACGCGAGCGCATCTCACTCGGGATCAAGCAGATGGAGGGCGACCCATTCGGTGGTTTTGCTTCCAGCCATGAAAAGGGTGCTGTGGTCACCGGTACGGTGAAATCTCTGGATGCCAAAGGCGCAACGATTGCGTTGGAGGGTGATGTCGAGGCATATCTGAAGGCTTCTGAAGTGTCTGCGGATCGCGTGGAAGATATTCGCACCCACCTGAAGGAAGGCGATAGCGTTACTGCTGTCATCATCAATGTGGATCGCAAGAATCGCGGCATCAATCTGTCAATCAAGGCTCTGAACAAGACTGAAGATACCGCGGCAATGCAAAAGCTTTCCGCGGAAAGCAATGCCAATGCCGGAACAACCAATCTGGGCGCTTTATTGAAGGCCAAGATGAGCGGCAACAAGACTGAAGTTTAAGATCGAGGCTCCCAACATGATTCGTTCCGATTTGATTGCCAAACTGGCCGAGTTGCATCCGCAACTGCTGGCCAAGGATGCAGAGCTTGCCGTTAAGGTGATTCTGGATGCATTGTCTGCCACGTTGTCGCGTGGCGGACGTGTCGAGATTCGCGGTTTTGGCAGCTTTGGCCTGAATTACCGTCCGCCACGTCAAGGGCGCAATCCCAAGACCGGTGACAAAGTAAAAGTGCCGGCCAAATATGTCCCTCACTTCAAAGCAGGCAAGGAACTCAGGGAACGAGTCTGCGAACAGAAGACTTGATGTAGGAGTCGTGTGTTTCAAGTGGCGGCATATCGCAAGGTATAGCCGCCTTTTTTTATGCTATCGTTACATTGAATTTCTCGGGGTATGCCATGCGTTATCTCAATTGGATTATTAGAGTAGTACTGTTCATCGTGTTGCTCGGTTTTGCAGTCAAAAACGATCAGCCGGTCACACTGAGCTATTTTTTCGGTTTCGAATGGCAATCATATCTCGTGGTAGTGGTGCTGATATTTTTTTCCGTTGGTGCGGCTGTTGGCGTACTCGCGATGTCGTCCAGAATTTTCCAGCTACGACGTGAAATCGCAGCGCTGAAACGCGAGATACGCGCGAAAAGCAAGCTTGCAGATAAAGAAGAACAGCAACAATTGCACGGATAAACGCTTTAAATTATGGAATTTCAATTCTGGATGTTGCTGATTTTTCCTTTGTTTTTCGGAATGGGATGGTTGGCCGCACGCATCGACATTAAAGAGTTGCTTTCGGAGTCGAGTGTGCTGCCGAATTCGTATTTTCAGGGGTTAAACTTCCTGCTCAACGAGCAACAGGACAAAGCCATCGAGGCTTTTATCGAGGTGGTCAAGGTCGATCCGCAGACTGTAGAACTGCACTTTGCGTTGGGCAGTTTGTTCCGACGGCGTGGCGAAGTTGACCGGGCTTTGCGCATGCACCACAACCTTGTGGACAGAGTTGATCTGGATGACGACAAACGGCAGCAGGCGATCTTCGAGCTGGCTCAGGATTATCTGAAGGCCGGCATTCTGGATAGGGCCGAAAGTCTGTTCAACGAGTTGGAAGGTACCATGTACGCCAAACAGTCTTTCGAGTTCCTGCTGGAGCTTTTCCAGAAAGAACATGACTGGCTCAAAGCAATTTCGGCGACCGAACGGTTGGCGGCAGTATCGGGGGAGTCCTACAATAATCAGGCAGCTTTTTTTTATTGCGAACTAGCAGACGAGGAAATTGCGGCTGTAAATTTGGCTGGTGCTCGCGAATATTTGCAGCGGGCATTGCAGGTTGAGCCAAATGCGGTACGCGCTACCATGATGTTGGGTGATTTATTTGTTCGCGAGAGCAAGCATGCCGATGCAATCAGCATGTGGAAAAACATCGAAACACAGGATGCGCAATATTTGCCGCTGGTTGCAGAGCGAATGCTGGATTCATATCGCATCTTGAATGATGAACTTGGCGGCATTGCCTTGTTGCGGGAATATTTGGGCAAATACCATTCGCTGGACTTGATGAATGTGGTGTTTGCCGGTGTGCTGAAAATCGAAGGTTCTGCTGCAGCCTACCTATTGGTGCGCAATGAATTACAGCGCAACCCGACTTTGCTGGGCCTGGATAAATTACTGGAAGCGCGGCTGCTGGAAATGTCGGGAGATATGCGTGCCGATGTTGAACTGGTGAAAGACCTGGTTCACAAGCGCACCCGCAATCTGGCAACTTATCACTGCGCACATTGCGGCTTCAAGGCGCGCCAGTTCTATTGGCACTGCCCGGCCTGTCAAGCATGGGGCAGCTACTCGCCGCGTCGTGGCGAAGAAACAGGAATGGCGTTATGATCGATCCCAGAATCATCATCGCACTGGATTACCCGAATGCCTTGACCGCACTGGCATTGACCGACAGGTTGGAACCGTCGTTGTGCCGTTTGAAAGTCGGCAAGCAGCTATTCACTGCCACCGGTCCGGCCTTGCTGGAAGCGCTCATGCAGCGCGGGTTTGAAGTTTTTCTCGATCTGAAGTTTCACGATATTCCAAATACCACCGCTCAGGCTTGCAAAGCGGCCGCGAGTCTCGGTGTGTGGATGGTCAACGTGCATGCGCTGGGCGGACGCAAAATGATGGAAGCGGCGCGCGAGGCGATTGCAAACAGCGTGCAGCGGCCCAAATTGATTGCTGTCACCATGCTTACCAGTATGGCGCAACAGGATCTGGCCGAGATTGGCATCGAAGCTACGCCTGCTGAAATGGTGCTGCGTCTGGCCACCCTGGCGCGCGACAGCGGCCTTGATGGCGTGGTGTGCTCTGCGCAGGAGGCCGCGCTGTTACGCAAACACTGCGGCAACGAATTTTGCCTGGTGACGCCGGGCATCCGACCGGCACATGCCGGCCTAGACGATCAATCGCGGGTAATGACACCGCAAGCCGCATTGCAAGCCGGTTCCAGTTATCTGGTCATTGGCCGTCCGATCACTCAGGCTGAGAATCCGCTGCAGGCCCTTCTTGATATCAGCCGGGAGCTTGATAACAACTGGAATAACGGAGAAAAACCGTGATGAATCAAAAAAGAACAAGGAAGATATGATCACGCTACCAAAATTTGAACAAGCGAGGATACTGGTGGTCGGCGATGTGATGCTGGACCGCTACTGGTTTGGCGATGTCAGCCGCATCTCGCCGGAAGCGCCTGTGCCGGTGCTTAAAGTCGAGCGTGTCGAGGAGCGGCCGGGTGGCGCAGCCAACGTTGCGCGCAACATCGCCGCACTCGGCGCGCATGCCACGCTGCTGTCGGTGGTCGGAAGTGACGAGGCTGGAGCCTGCCTAGAAAAGTTGCTCAAAGAGCACCATAATCTCGCTGCGTTGCTGCATCGCGATAACACAATTTCCACCATTATCAAATTGCGCGCCATCGCGCGCCACCAGCAGCTGCTGCGCATTGATTTCGAAAAACCACCCAGTCACGAGGTTTTGCACGCCGCGCTTGAAGATTTTCGCGTGCAGTTGCCACAGGCCGACGTTGTAATCCTGTCCGATTACGGCAAGGGCGGTTTGACGCATATAGCCGATATGATTCGACTGGCACGAGCCGCGGGCAAACAGGTACTGGTTGATCCCAAGGGTGATGATTACGCCCGTTATAGCGGTGCAAGCATACTGACACCCAACCGCAGCGAGTTTCGCGAAGTGGCAGGCAGTTGGAAAACCGAATCCGAATTCAACAGAAAAGCGGAAAAGTTACGTACCGAATTGCAGCTCGACGCGTTGCTGGTTACGCGCAGTGAGGATGGTATGAGTCTGTTTCGTGGCAACGAAGTGCAGCACGAACCAACCCACACCCGCGAGGTATTTGATGTCAGCGGTGCGGGCGACACCGTGATTGCCACCCTGGCGGTGATGCTGGCGAGCGGCTCGGATTTGCCAGATGCCATGCGCATCGCCAATCGTGCAGCGGGTATCGTGGTCGGAAAGCTGGGTACGGCGGTGGTCAGCCGCGAAGAGATCGTGGGGGATATGGGATTGCAGGAATAAGGTTGAAGTTCAAAGGTTGAAAGGGCAAATATTTATTCCACCCTTTTTACAGCATGGCAATGTTCCCTGCACTTGGAAATTTGAGGAGGAAGACATGTATTACATCATCACGGGTGCGGCTGGATTTATCGGTTCCAATCTGGTTAAAGCGCTCAATGAGCGCGGCGAAAACAACATCATTGCGGTGGACAATCTCAGGAATGCCGACAAGTTCAAGAATCTGGTAGATTGCGAAATTGCCGATTATCTCGACAAACAGGACTTCATTGAAAAAATTCAAGAAGGTTTTTTCGATGGGCTAATCACCGCGGTACTGCATGAGGGCGCCTGTTCGGACACCATGGAAACCGATGGCCACTACATGATGGAAAACAATTACCAGTACACCCTGGAATTGCTGAACTACTGCCAGAGTGAAGAGGTTTCTTTTTTGTATGCCTCGTCAGCTTCGGTATACGGCGGTAGCAGCGTGTTCAAGGAAAGCCGGGAATTCGAGGCGCCGTTGAATGTATATGCCTATTCCAAGTTCCTGTTCGACCAGATCGTGCGCCGCCGCTGGCAAAAGCGCAGCGCGCAGGTCGTCGGACTGCGTTATTTCAATGTGTATGGACCGCGCGAACAGCACAAAGGCCGGATGGCGTCGGTGGCATATCATTTTTTCAACCAGTATCGCGCCGAGGGCCGGGTAAAACTATTCGAAGGTTGTGATGGCTATGCCAACGGCGGGCAACTGCGTGACTTTGTCTCTATTGAAGACGTGGTCAGGGTGAACATGTATTTTCTGGACAATCCGAACAAATCGGGCATATTCAACCTGGGCACCGGACAAGCGCAAAGTTTTAACGATGTGGCTGTGGCGACCATCAATACGCTGCGCATAGTTGAGTCCAAGCCAGCGCTAAACTTGATGGAGATGCAACAGCAAGGGCTGGTCAGTTACATTCCCTTTCCGGAATCGTTGTGCGGAAAATATCAGAGTTACACCCAAGCCGATATCAACGCGTTACGCAATAGCGGTTACGCGGAGGAATTTCTGACCGTGGAACAGGGCGTGGCCAGGTACGTAGAGCAGATGCTTAAGGCTGCAAAATAGAAGTTGCTTGTTCAATCAGGAATGATAAGTGTACCCATATATAGAAAATTTCGTCGGCAACACCCCGCTGGTAAGACTGAAGCGCATTCCTGGCGATACCGGCAATGTGCTGCTCGCCAAGCTGGAGGGTAACAATCCCGCCGGTTCAGTCAAGGACAGGCCCGCGCTATTCATGATCACACGCGCCGAGCAGCGCGGCGAGATCAAACCCGGTGATACCCTGATCGAGGCGACCAGCGGCAACACCGGCATTGCGCTGGCAATGGCGGCGGCGATGCGCGGTTACAAGATGATTCTGGTGATGCCGGAAAACCAGAGCATCGAGCGTCGCCAAACTATGCGCTCATTTGGCGCGGAACTGGTACTGACCGCGAAAGCAGGCAGCATGGAACTGGCGCGCGATACTGCGGAAAGTATGCGTTCCGAGGGAAAAGGCATCATTCTCGATCAGTTCGGCAATCCGGATAATCCGCTGGCACACTATGAAAGTACGGCACCGGAAATCTGGCGCGATACAAATGGCAAGATCACGCATTTCATCAGTAGCATGGGCACCACCGGTACCATCATGGGTTGCTCGCGATTTTTCAAGGAACAGAATCCCGATATTCAGATCATCGGCGTGCAGCCGAAAGAGGGCGCACAGATTCCCGGCATTCGAAAATGGCCCCAGGCATATTTGCCGAAAATCTATAACAGCAAAAATGTGGATAAGCTGGAATATGTGAGCCAGAATGATGCTGAAGAAATGACGCGTCGCCTGGCTCGCGAGGAAGGCATCTTTTGCGGAATTTCTTCCGGGGGCGCATTGAGCGTTGCGCTGCGTGTCTCACAGCAGGTGGAAAATGCAGTGATCGCGTTCATAGTTTGCGACCGCGGTGACCGCTATCTTTCTACAGGGGTATTCCCTGCCTGATAATCTCAGTTCAGCTTCCGGCCAGGCAAGTAATTTGCGGTTATCCGCTGTGGCCGATGCAAATACTTCGGGGTTGGGAGATATGCAGGCTTACTGCAATTTCCAGATTCGACGCACTTAATCAGTTATCTATCTGTACGATTCTTGGTTTGGACAACGCGGGATTCTGGGCGAAGTAGTGGTTGATACCGCCTACAATCGCACGAGCAACCTTCATCTGATAATTTTGATCATTCAATCGACGCTCTTCGCTGGGATTGCTGATGAATGCGGTTTCAACCAGGATGGATGGGATGTCCGGTGATTTCAGCACGGCAAATCCTGCCTGTTCGACGTGTCCGCGGTGCAGTTGGTTGATATCGCCCAGATTATTCAGTACATATTTGGCGAGCTTCATGCTGTCGTTGATGGTGGCAGTTTGTGATAGGTCCAGCAGGGTACGCGCGAGGTAAGGGTCTTTTACCGCGATATTTACGCCCCCGATCAAGTCCGCTTCATTTTCATTTTTTGCCAGCCAGCGTGCAGCAGTGCTGGTCGCGCCGTGTTCAGACAAGGCAAATACTGACGAACCGCGCGCCCTCGAATTGATGAATGCATCTGCATGGATGGAAACGAACAAATCTGCATTTGCCTTGCGTGCTTTGGCGACACGACCCATCAGAGGGATAAAGTAATCACCGTTGCGTGTCAGCACACCGCGCATATTCGGTTCCTTGTCGATCAGTTCTTTTACCTTGCGCGCAATGGCCAGCGTCACATTCTTTTCCAGGGAGCCATGCCTTCCGTGTGCACCGGGATCTTCGCCACCGTGTCCGGCATCGATCGCGATGATCAGGGTGCGTGCGTGCATCTCGGGAGGCGGGGGCTCCAAGTTTGAGCCAGGAGCCGACCTATCGATTCTGTCGGGACTCAATTTTTGGGCCAGCCGCGGTTTGTCATCTGCAGCATTTTTTTCTGCGGGTACAGTGGTTGTGCTGGGTGAACTCGCAGCCTCGTGTGTGCTGTCAAGCAAAGCCATCATCGGGTCAACAGGTTGGTCTGGATATACGTCCAGCACCAGGCGATATCCATATTCCGCGACTGGCTTCAGGACGAATAACTGCGGTTTGACCTCGGCTTTCAAGTCCAGTACCAGGCGTACCACGCCCGGTTTGAAGCGCCCAACCCGCACGTTCCTGATGTAGGGGTCGTCTTTGCCGACCAGTTTGGGCAAGTTGTTAAGTGTGTTGCCCAGTTCTACGTCATCCAGATCAATTACCAGGCGTTCCGGATTGTTCAAATTGAACATGTTGTACCGGATGGCATGTTTGGATTCGAGCGTCAGACGTGTGTAATCCTCTGCCGGCCATATGCGTGCCGCACTAACGGCGATGGGGTTGGCGTATCCCTGTGGAAGCCAGAGAAGGAACGATAATGTAACGAGTTTTAAAATTGCTTTAAGCATTCCCGTCCTGTTGGTGTGTTACCCCTAATGTCGGCATTGCGCCCATGCGGTAAAATTTCAAACACAATCTCCACATCGGCTTGCGGAATAAATCCCAGTGCTTTTTCCGGCCATTCGATGAAAAATATACTGCGTCCATCGAACTCGTCACGGAACCCGGCTGCTTCCCATTCCGCTTCATCATGCAGACGATACAGATCGAAGTGGCGTAAGTCTAACCCATCGATATGGTAGGGTTCAACCAGCGTATAGGTGGGACTTTTTACGCGTCCCGCGTAACCGAGTGCATTCAGAACTCCGCGCACAAGGGTGGTTTTGCCCGCGCCAAGGTCACCACGCAGATAAATCACCATGCCGGGTTTTAGTTCTGTCGCGAGGCGCTGGGCCAGCGCAATCGTCGCGCTTTCATCAGCTAGACTCATGCTGATTCGGCTATTATCGTGACTATGCAAAATGAAAATCCTCAACAGGTTGATTATGGCGCGCTCGTCTCCCGGATACGTGGGTGGGCCCATGAGCTTGGCTTTCAGGCCGTTGGTATCAGTGACACCGACCTAACTGCAGCGGAAAGTGGTCTGCTGGAATGGTTGTCACTGGGCTGGCATGGTGAACTGGATTATATGGCAAATCATGGCACGAAACGCAGCCGCCCAGAGGAGCTGGTGCCAGGCACATTGCGCGTGATTTCGTTACGCATGAATTATTTGCCGCCTGATGCGCGCGACAGCTGGCAGGTGTTGGCAGAGGGAGCGAACGCCTACATTTCGCGCTATGCCTTGGGGCGGGATTATCACAAGGTACTGCGCAACCGGTTGGCAAAACTGGCCGATAAAATTCGTGCCGAAGTTTCCGGATATAACGGTCGTGTCTTCACAGACAGCGCACCGGTGATGGAAGTGGAGTTGGCGCGCAAAGCCGGACTGGGGTGGCGTGGCAAACACACTTTGCTGCTGTCTCGCGAACACGGCTCATGGTTTTTTCTAGGTGAGATTTACCTAAACCTGCCTCTGCCGATAGATGCTTCACAGCAGGAACACTGTGGATCCTGCACACGCTGCATCGATATATGTCCGACCCATGCGATCATTGAGCCGTATCGTCTGGATGCTCGCCGCTGTATTTCCTATCTCACTATCGAGCTCAAAGGCAGTATTCCGGTCGAACTGCGCCCGCTGATCGGTAATCGAATCTATGGCTGCGACGATTGCCAACTAGTGTGCCCATGGAACGGCTTTGCGCAAACGACGGTCGAGACGGATTTTGCGGTGCGGAACGGATTGGATGATGTGTCGCTCGCGGAGTTGTTTGAATGGGATGAAGTGGAGTTCAAAACCAGGCTGGCGGGCAGTGCTATCTATCGCATCGGTTATGAGCAATGGCTGCGCAATATTGCCGTGGCTCTGGGTAATGCGAGTAAAAGTGTTGTGATGATAGCTGCATTGAAACGTCACGCAAATCATGAATCAGAGCTGGTGCGGGAACACGTTGAGTGGGCGCTTTTGCAACACACTACGACCAATGGCTAGCCGGGCGTTAACCAATGACTTGGTCATCGTATTTTGATGAATTAGTCAGTTGGCTAACAGGTGGACTCGCTTGGCTGGACAGAATTACCATCCTTATAAGTGAAGCCTTG
>JBBRFZ010000044.1:0-19007 GCA_038241165.1 Burkholderiales bacterium
TCGGGCACAACCAGGGGAGCGTTGATGTGTGCAAAAAAGGCGGTACGCCCGAAGAATGATTTGTAGCGCACCATCGCAAAAGCAGCGAACGTTCCAAGTACAACCGAAGCCGTGGCCGTCAACAATGCGATCTTCATCGACAGAATAAACGCGTTAACGACTTCGGTATCGTGAGCAATGACACCATACCATTTGAAACTGAAGCCGCCCCACAGGGTAACCATCTTGGATTTGTTGAAAGAGAATACGATCAGCGTCAGGATCGGTACGTAGAGAAACACGTATCCGGCTATCAACCAGGTTTTTCCGAGTCGGCTACCCATGTCTTTATATTCCTCGAACGCTGCCTGAATCGGCTTGATATTTGTTGAATATTGCCAGGGGTACCAGAATCAGCACCACCATACTCACGGCGACAGCCGATGCCATTGCCCAGTCGTTGTTGCTGAAGAATTCGTCCCAGAGAACCCGGCCTATCATCAACGTGCTGGGCCCACCGAGGAGTTCGGGAATGACATACTCGCCGACGCTGGGTATGAAAACCAGCATGGAGCCGGCGACAATGCCGTTTTTAGACAACGGTACGGTCACCAGCCAGAATGCTTTCCACGGTGTGGCGCCCAGATCCTTGGCGGCCTCCAGCAAGCGTAGATCCATTTTCACCAGGGTGGCATAGACGGGCAATATCATGAATGGAATATAGGTATACACCATGCCTATGGTCATCGAAAATCCGGTGTACATCATCTTGATCGGGTCATGGATGACATGCAGCCAGATCAGGATGTTGTTGATCACACCGTTATCGTCGAGTAAACCCTTCCAGGCATAGACGCGCAGCAAATAGGAGGTCCAGAACGGCAGCGACACCATCATCAGCAGCGCCGGCCGCATACGGGCAGGCGATCTCGCCATGAAATAGGCGAACGGGTAACCCAGTATCAGACAGATAAGGGTGTTGATCCCGGCGAACTTGACCGAGGACCAGTAGGTCTCGATGTAAAGCGGATCCGTGGTCAGGAATATGTAATTCGACAGCTTGATCTTGAACTGCAAGATACCGTCGGCATAGCTGGCCAAGTCCTGGAAATAAATCCCGAGCGCATCCGTGCTCGATACGCTGATTTTCAGCACCACCAGAAATGGTACCGAGAAAAACAGGATCAGGAAGCCATACGGAATGCCAATGACGGTGCGCCGTCCCCAGTTCCGCGTGAAGA
This sequence comes from Burkholderiales bacterium, assembly GCA_038241165.1. Lineage (GTDB taxonomy): Bacteria > Pseudomonadota > Gammaproteobacteria > Burkholderiales > Gallionellaceae > Gallionella. The sequence continues at coordinate 1,221 of JBBRFZ010000044.1, forward strand.
ATCGCCTGATGCCGTTCGTGCCGATGTTTTTTGCGATGTTCATCGTCTTTGCCCGGCCTAATTCGTCAGCACGACGACATCGCTGCCGTCCCACCATGCGTATACCTGCTGGCCACGTTCGAGTTGTGTCTCTTCATGGCGCGCGGCATTTTCCCGCGAAACCTTTATGGTCTTGCCGCTATCCAGCCTGACATGGAACAACGTGAACTTGCCGAAGTAGGCAATCCCCTCAATAGTGCCGCGGGCACAGTTATGGCCGTGTTCTGCAGGGTACTGACGCTGCTCGATAGTCGGTTCGTGTTTCTGCAGACAAATCTTTTCGGGACGCAGGGCAATGTGCACCTGCATGTCGATGGTGCCGGTGATGCCGTGATTGACGAAATGGCGGCACTCCGGTGTAGCGATGACCACATGGTCCGGCTCGTCTATTTCAAGTTTGCCATTGAACAGGTTTACGTCTCCGATGAAGTCAGCCACAAACAGGCAACTGGGCGTCTCGTATATCTCGCGGGGATGCCCGACCTGCAGAAAGCGGCCTTCCTGCATGACGGCGATCCGGTCAGCCATGATCATGGCTTCTTCCTGGTCATGCGTCACCATGACGCAGGTGACCCCCACATTCTTGATGATATTGACCAGTTCGAACTGGGTTTCCTCACGCAGCTTTCGATCCAGCGCTCCAAGCGGTTCATCGAGCAGCAACAGCTTCGGACTTTTTGCCAAACAGCGCGCCAGAGCAACACGTTGCTGCTGACCGCCGGAAAGTTGATGCGGCTTGCGCTTGGCATAGGGTATGAGTTTGACGATGCCGAGCATCGATTCGACGCGTTCGGCGATCTGGTCTTTGGGCATGCCGTCGCGCTTGAGGCCGAAGGCGACGTTTTCCCACACTGTGAGGTGCGGAAACAGCGCATAGGACTGGAACATCATGTTGATGTGACGCTCGTAGGGCGGCATGTTTGCTATATCTTCACCATCGAGGTACATATTGCCTGAAGTTGGCAACTCGAATCCTGCCAACATCCGCAGGAGCGTTGATTTTCCGCAACCCGAAGAGCCGAGCAACGCGAATATTTCGCCCTTTTCGATATTGAGAGAAACGTTATCGACAGCAGCCACTTCGTCGAAATGCTTGCTCAATCGGTCAATTTTCACAAACTGTGAAACCTCTCCGCGATCTGTAGAGTTTGCAACAGTACGTACCATGCCCAACGCCCCTTTATTCTTACGTGGTTGTGGCAGGGAATGGCCACAGCCACTCCCTGCCTGTTGTACAGATAATTATCAGAGACCCGTTTTAAACGTTGTGTAGAGACGCGTGCGCAGGCGGCGGATGTCGATCGGCACCGAATTGGGCGGAACCATACGGGCCAAATCTTCAGGCTTCATGAATACAGCCTTGTTTGCAAGAACATCGTGTTTGATGTACTTGGCCGCGCTGGGCACAGGGTTGGCATAGAAGACCTTGTTGACCAGGCCGGCGTTGACATCCGGACGATAAATGTAGCTCATCCATTTGTAGGCGTTTTCAGGGTGCGGGGCATCGACCGGGATCGCCATCGTGTCAAAGAACAATACTGCCCCGGTCTTGGGCAGCAATATCCGGATATTGACACCGTTCTTTGCTTCCTTGGCGCGCCTTTGCGCGATACTCATGTCGCCATTCCAGCCGAGCGAAACGCATAGCGCTCCACTGGCCAGATCATTGATATAACCGGACGATGAAAACAGGGTGACGTATGGACGAATCGTCTTTAGCAGCTTGCCCGCTGCCTGGTAATCCGCGGGATTGCGGCTGTAGGGCGGTTTGCCCAGATAGCGCATCGCTGCAGGAAATACTTCGTCACCGGAGTCAAGCATCGACACACCGCATGACTTGAGTTTGCTGATGTACTCGGGTTTGAAAAGCAGGTCCCATGCATTGTCCGGCATGGGCAGATTGCCCAAAGCTGCCTTGACCTTGTCGACGTTGATGCCGACTGTGGTGATTCCCCACATCCAGGGCACGAGGTACTGGTTTCCCGGATCCACGGTGGCCAGATTCTTCATGACGTATGGATCGAGGTTGCCGTAGGTGCTGATCTTGCTCTTGTCCAGCTTCATGAAGAGTCCGCCTTCGAGCTGGATCTTGGCCCAGTTTGAGGAAGGCACGACAATGTCGTAACCTGTTCTGCCGGCTACCAGCTTGGCATGAAGCGTTTCGTTGCTGTCGAAGGTATCGTAGTGAACCTTGATGCCTGTTTCCTTCTCGAAATTTTTTATTGTGTCGACACCGATGTAATCGGACCAATTGTAGATATTGAGTACTTTATCTTCACTGGCTACAGACAGGCTTGGCATGCCAAGCGCCAACAAGGCCGTTGATAACAGAACGCCCGTCAGTCCCACTCGATTTTTCAGGTTACTACAGAACATAATATCCACCTTGGTTACATCGGTTAATTAAGTGCAAGTTATATACCGCAAGCATTTGGCCGCAAAAGGCGGTAGCGCGACTGTGAAGCTGTCTGCTGTGCCATCAGAATTCTGATGGCGCAATCAAAAAGTTAATTCACTCAGATTTTTTAATCAATCCACGAGATAGCAAATACCACGCCATCCCACCCCTTTACACCCATAGCGCGGATAATAATTAAATTTACCCAATGAATCAAAAATTTCGAGGAAAACCAAAATTTTCAAAACCAGAACAAGTGTAATAGTATGAAATCCCGGATGATTCGCCGGGCTGAAATATTCGGCATCAAGTATTCATTCAAGCAATTGAAGAGACAGACAATTTCTTCAGGAGCCAATAGAATATGCGCTGAATCTCAATGCTGCTGCCGTGTCCGGCCGGCTGATGCCAATCACCTTAAGGCTTTGCAGCGGTCTTTAATAATCGGGGCAAACTCAATCAGTGGATTAGAATCACACCGTTTTACAACAGCAACTATTTCCATTTCCAGCAGAGGATTCTAATGAAGAAAATTCAAACTCAAAATGCGCCTGCGGCAATCGGTCCATATTCCCAGGCAATCGTGGCCGGATCACTTTTGTTTACCTCGGGACAGATACCACTTCGTCCGGATGGTAGTTTGGTGGAAGGCGGGATCGAGGTGCAGACGCAGCAGGTTTTCGATAATTTGAGCGCTGTAATCGAGGCTGCCGGTGCTTCACTGGGACAGGTGGTAAAAACCACAGTTTTCCTCAGGGATATGCAAGATTTTTCCGCCATGAATGGCATATATGCAGCAGCATTCGGAAGTCATTGCCCTGCGCGTTCGACGGTGCAGGTTGCACGGTTGCCACGGGATGTGCTGGTTGAAATCGAAGCAATCGTTTCTCTGAACTGATCGGAAATTAGGAACGCATGCCTGAAACCAAATTGATTAACTCGGTCGAAATCATGACCAGAATTCTTAAATGACACAGAATCGTACCCCGGTGGTTCTGCTTCCGGCAGACTATAGGCAGCTTGGAGACCATCCTTTTCATGTGGTTGGCCATAAATACGTGAGCGCAGTCGTTCACGCGGCGCGAGCCTTGCCCCTGATTATTCCGGCTCTGGGTTCGGAAAGTGAAATAGAGGCTCTGCTTGAAGTCGCCGACGGAATCATGTTGCCCGGGGCGGTATCAAACGTTCATCCTTCCCATTTTGAACAGGCTGTGCGGGATATTTCGCTGCCGCTTGATCCGGAGCGCGATAGTTTGACGCTGCAACTGATCCGCGCTGCGGTTGACGCCGGGATTCCCCTGCTGGGAGTCTGCCGTGGCTTGCAGGAAATCAATGTGGCGTTTGGTGGCAGCTTGAACCAAGCGGTACATGAAACTGAAGGCATGTCTGATCACCGTGAGGCAAAGGGCAAGTCACTGGATGAACAATATGGCCTAGTTCATCGGGTGCATACTGTGGCGGGTGGCCGTTTGGCTGAAATTACCGGCTGCACGGAAATTATGGTTAATTCCCTGCATGGTCAGGGTATCGATCGTCTGGGTGCCGGACTGGCAGCTGAAGCGTATGCGCCGGATGGGTTGATCGAAGCCGTCAGTTTCACCGGGGCGAAAACCTTTGCGCTGGCTGTACAGTGGCACCCCGAATGGGATGTGTTGAATATCCCGTCTTACCTGGCGATTTTTCGTGCATTTGGTGAAGCCTGTCGGACAAGAGCAGCACAGCGTGATGCCGGATCCGACAAAACAGAAATAATGGAGAACATAAATGTCTGAACGTAAAGCTTTTACCGAAAGCAACATGCACAGATGGCTGGCCGATAAAAATGTCACTGAAATGGAATGTCTGGTTCCCGATCTGACCGGTGTGGCACGAGGCAAGATACTGCCGCGAGAAAAATTCACCGCTGAACGCGCCATGCGATTGCCGCAAGTCGTGCTGGGCGTGACTGTAACCGGTGAAGCGCCGGAGCATAACCAGGGCTACGACGATGTATTCGGTTTTACCGAAAAGGATATGGTGCTGATTCCGGATCCGAGGACTGTACGACTGGTACCCTGGGCTACCGACCCCACCGCACAGGTAATAATGGACTGTTTTTTCCATGATGGTACACCTGTAGATTTTGCACCGCGCAACGTTCTGCGTCGTGTGGCGGATCTTTACAAGGGTTTGGGTTGGACGCCGATCGTGGCGCCTGAGCTGGAGTTTTATCTGCTGGCGCGCAATACCGACCCCAACCAGCCACTGGTACCGCCTATTGGCAGAAGCGGGCGAGCCGAAACCAGCAGGCAGTTGTATAGCATCGATGCGGTAAACGAATTCGATCCGCTGTTCGAGGATATTTACGATTACTGCGACATCATGGAGCTGGAGCTCGATACACTGATACACGAATTTGGCGCCGGGCAGATGGAAATCAACTTTCTGCATGACGAACCGATGATTCTGGCAGACAAGGTGTTCTTCTTTAAGCGCACGTTACGCGAAGCGGCATTGCGCCACAATATGTATGCCACTTTTATGGCCAAGCCCATGACCCATGAGCCGGGTTCGGCCATGCATATTCACCAGAGCGTGATCGATACCAAAACCGGCCGGAATATTTTCAGCAATCCGGATGGTTCCGAGTCGCCTTTATTCCTGAATTACATTGCCGGTTTGCAGAAGTATCTGCCGGCAGCCATGGCGCTGCTGGCTCCCTACGTCAACTCCTATCGCAGGGTGGTACGCGGTGGTGCGGCTCCAATCAATATAGAATGGGGTTATGACAACCGCACGGTGGGGATTCGTGTGCCCATTTCAGAACCGGAAGCGCGCCGCGTCGAAAACCGGGTGGTCGGGGCGGATGCCAATCCTTACCTGGCAATGGCCGTAACCCTGGCATGCGGTTATCTGGGCATCCAGGAAAAATTGAAGCCGAGTGCTGTCACTACGGGTAGTGCTTACGATGCCAAGTATCAATTGCCACGCGAATTATCTGAAGCATTGCGTCTGTTGAGGGCGTCAAAACCGTTGCAAGAAGTGTTGGGAAAGAGGTTTGTTAATGTCTATGTGGCTGTCAAAGATGCCGAGCAAGAGGAATTCATGCGCGTGATCAGCCCCTGGGAACGCGAGCATCTGTTGATGCACGTCTGATTTTTATTACCAATGCAGAACATGAACTAAGGAGAACGTTATGCCGCTTTCTACAAGCGAAGTTCAAACGCTGGATTCTGCGCATTACATACATCCATTTACTGACCATAAATCTTTGGCCGGAAAAGGTGCCCGCGTTATTACCCGCGGTGAAGGTGTATATATCTGGGATTCGGAAGGCAATAAAATTTTTGACGGTATGTCGGGTTTATGGTGTGTCAACGTCGGGTATGGCCGCAAGGAATTGATCGAAGCTGCGACACGGCAGATGGAAGTGCTGCCTTTCTACAATAGTTTTTTCCAGACGACCAATGTTCCCGCGGCTCAATTGGCGGATCGAATTGTCGGATTGGCCGGCGAGCGGTTTTCCCATGTGTTCTACGGTACTTCCGGATCCGATGCCAACGACACCATCGTGCGTATGGTGCGTCATTACTGGGCAACACTGGGACAACCCGAGCGCAGCGTGATCATCAGCCGCAAAAATGCCTATCATGGCTCGACCATGTGCGGCGCCTCACTCGGCGGTATGTCAGGCATGCATGCCCAGGGCGGATTGCCGATTCCCGGCATCGTGCATATCGAGCAGCCTTACCACTTCGGACTGGCGCCGGAGAAAAACAAGGACGAGTTCGGCATCGAAGCTGCCGGCTGGCTGGAACAGAAAATTCTCGAAGTCGGCCCGGACAAGGTTGCGGCATTTATCGGAGAGCCGGTACAGGGTGCCGGCGGCGTGATTATCCCGCCGAAAACCTACTGGCCGGAAATTCAGCGTATCTGCGACAAATACGGCATTCTGCTGATCTGCGATGAAGTGATCTGCGGATTCGGGCGGCTGGGTAGCTGGTTCGGCTCAGAGCTGATGGGAGCAAAACCCGATCTGATGACCTTTGCCAAGGGAGTGACCTCCGGTTACATACCGCTGGGCGGGGTGGTTGTCGGCAAGCGGGTCGCCGAAGTATTGATCGAGAAGGGCGGGGAATTCAACCACGGTTATACCTACTCCGGTCATCCTGTGGCATGTGCGGTCGCGCTGGCGAATCTGGATATCATCGAGCGTGAGGGACTGGTTGATCGGGTGAGGGAAGAAACCGGCCCTTATCTGGCGCAGCATTTTGCAGCGCTGTCCGACCATCCTCTGGTCGCGGGGGCCGAGACACTGGGCATGGTGGGTGGCCTGGTGTTGATGAAAGACAAGACGCAGCATCTCGCTTTTGACGCATCGCTGGATGTCGGCATGGTTTGCCGTAATCACTGCTTTGCAAATGGATTGATCATGCGTGCCGTGGGTGACCGTATGATCATCGCGCCGCCGCTGGTATGCACCAAGTCACAGATCGATGAAATGATGGGGCTTGTCCGCATATGCATGGACGCCACGCTTGCCGATGTGCAGTCGCGGGGCTGGATGGAAGCAACAGACCGGAAACGAACTACCTGAACTGGAAGCTGTCGCAACAGAGTCGTTGTAATTCGATAATAAATTACTTTCGTTTGTAACCATGTGGACGAGCCGGCAGGCTCACCGCATTTCATAAGGAGATTCCATGCCTATCAAGTTGAATCATCCGTCACTCCTCAGGCAGACATCGGCCTGGCTGGGCGGGCAATGGGTGGCTGCCGATTCCGGCGCAACCATCGATGTCAGAAATCCCTCCAGCGGAGAAATAATAGCCCGGGTGCCGTTGATGGGCCGCGCTGAAACCGAACGTGCCATTACCTTTGCGGCAACGGCGCAGAAAAAGTGGCGAACGCTTGTCGCAAAGGAGCGTTCCGCACTCCTGAAGAAATGGTTCGCGCTGATCATGCAGCATCAGGAGGATCTGGCACATATTCTGACCGCCGAGCAAGGCAAGCCTCTGGCCGAGGCGCGCGGAGAAATCGCTTATGGCGCCAGCTTCATCGAGTGGTTTGCCGAGGAGGCAAAGCGGGTTTACGGTGAGGTAATTCCATCGCCGCTCAACGACAGGAGACTGGTCGTGTTGAAACAGCCGATCGGTGTGACGGCAGCCATTACACCGTGGAATTTTCCGACGGCAATGATCACCCGCAAGGCAGCACCTGCTCTGGCGGCAGGTTGCACCATGATAGTCAAGCCCGCGGAACAGACACCGTTGTCGGCACTCGCGCTGGCCGTGCTGGCAGAGGAAGCCGGGATTCCGAGTGGTGTGTTTCAGGTGATTACCGGAGATGCGCGTGAAATCGGCGCAGCGATTTGCGCAAGCCCGGTGGTGACCAAGTTGTCATTTACCGGATCGACCGAAGTGGGGCGCATCCTGATGCGTCAGAGTGCCGATACGATCAAGAAACTCTCGCTCGAGCTGGGCGGCAATGCACCCTTTATCGTGTTCGACGATGCGGATCTGGACGCCGCGGTTGAAGGTGCCATCGCCAGCAAATATCGCAACGCCGGACAAACCTGCGTGTGCGCCAACCGGCTGTTCGTGCAGGACGGTGTGTTTGGTGCCTTTGCCAAAAAACTGGCTGTTCGAGTGGCGCAGCTGCAGGTGGGGGACGGACTCAGTGCCGGCGTAACCCAGGGGCCGTTGATCGATGATGCAGCGCTGGCCAAGGTGGAAAGTCATGTTGCGGATGCGATTGCCAAAGGAGCCAAACTGGTTGCCGGAGGCAAGCGTCATACGCTGGGAGGTACTTACTACGAGCCTACCATACTGACTGACGTCAGTCCGGATTCCATGATATTCCGTGAGGAAACTTTTGGGCCGGTAGCCCCCCTGTTTCGCTTCAAGACCGATGATGAAGTTATTGAACTGGCCAATCGCACCGAATTCGGTCTGGCCTCGTATTTTTTCAGTCGCGACATCGGGCGCATCTGGCGCGTCGCAGAGGCGCTCGAATATGGCATGGTCGGCGTCAATACCGGCATTATTTCCAACGAGGTTGCGCCATTTGGCGGTGTCAAGCAGTCCGGTTTGGGACGCGAGGGATCGCACCATGGCATCGATGAATATCTTGAAATCAAATATGTTGCCATGGGCGGGCTGTAGGTCCGGCCGGCAAAGAACTGTCGAGGATGTGATATGAGTAAAACAGACTGGCATGCCCGTGCAGCAGCGCTTGCCATAGATGGTAGAGCATTTATCAACGGTGAGCGTGTGGATGCCATTGACGGAGGCACGTTTGAAAGCCTGTCTCCGGTAGACGGGCGCAGTCTGGCCAACGTTGCGCGTTGCAAAGCGGCCGATATTGACCGCGCTGTGACTGCGGCGCGCACGGCCTTCAATGACAGGCGCTGGGCCGGTATGTCGCCCGGCGAGCGCAAGCGTGTGATGATCAGGTTTGCCGATCTGGTGTTGAAGAATCGCGAAGAGCTGGCATTGCTGGAGACCCTGGATATGGGCAAGCCCATCAGTGCAAGCATGAATACCGACGTGTCGGCGACAGCGAATACTTTGCGCTGGTATGGTGAGGCAATCGACAAGGTGTATGACGAGATTGCACCGACCAACGAGCACACGCTGGCGCTGATCACGCGCGAGCCGATGGGGGTGGTGGCCGCGGTGGTGCCGTGGAATTATCCGATGCTGATGGCATCGTGGAAGATTGCGCCAGCGTTGGTATCAGGAAACAGCGTCGTGCTCAAACCCTCGGAAAAATCCTCGCTGACCGCACTCCGCCTCGGTGAGCTTGCACTTGAAGCCGGCATACCGGCAGGCGTGTTTAATGTAGTACCCGGTTTTGGCGCGGAAGCGGGGTCGTCGCTTGCGTTGCATATGGATGTCGACTGCATCGCTTTCACCGGTTCGACCGGAGTCGGCAAGAAAATCCAGGTGATGGCGGGCGAGAGCAATCTCAAGCGCGCCTGGTGCGAATTGGGCGGCAAGTCCCCCAATATCGTTTTTGCCGACTGCCCTGATCTCGACCGTGCGGTTGCGGCGGCAGCAGGCTCCATTTTTTACAACCAGGGTGAGAGCTGCAACGCACCCTCGCGTCTTTTGGTCGAGCGTTCCATCCGCGATGAATTTGTCGAGAAGCTCAAGCAATACTCTCCGCGTCACATGCCCGGCGATCCGCTTGATCCGGACACGACGATGGGTGCGCTGGTCGATCAGGGACAAATGGAGAGCGTTCTCAAATACATTGAAAGTGGCAAGCAGCAGGGCGCGCGTCTATGCTGTGGCGGTGAACGCGTCCGCACCGAATCCGGCGGCTACTATGTGTCACCGACCATCTTCGACGGCGTGACCAATGAAATGATCATTGCCAGCGAGGAAATCTTCGGGCCTGTTCTGTCCGTTATCGCGTTCGATAGCCAGGAAGAAGCCATCCGGATCGCAAACGATACTAACTATGGTCTGGCAGCGGCAGTGTGGACCCGTGATATTTCGCGGGCGCATCTGGTGGCTCGCGCCTTGCGTGCGGGCACCGTGCATGTCAACTGTTACGACGAGGACGATATCACCGTGCCCTTTGGCGGCTACAAGCAGTCCGGAAACGGCCGTGACAAATCGCTGCATGCGCTGGAAAAGTACACCGAACTCAAAACCACCTGGATCAACCTCGCATAATCCGCTTGGCGCCGTGCGGCCTGGTGTGGGTACAGTATTTTGCGCTGATGGGCGCCTTAATTCTTCAAGCAGACGCTGGATACTTCTGCTATAGGCGTTGGTTTGATACTGGCCGGAGTGATGGTGATCGATCTGTTTTTCGAAACAGCTATCGATTGGTTTCGTGCAACTGAAGATCACTTTTTTGTCAGGCTGCCGGTTCCATCATCAATTGCTGCCGGTGGATTTCCTGCTGATGTGCGGCCCATTGCTGCTCGTTCTTGAGATAGCGGGTCAGGTCCAGACCCTGTTCGCCTTCAGTCGCCAGTGCGGTGAGTGCCTCGGCAATACAAGTGAAGATGCGGTCAATTTCATTTTTCTCGATGGTCAGCGGCGGTGAGATGGCGATGACATCGCCGGTACAACGCACGTGAACGCCCATCTCGTAGCATTTGAGGTAGGTGGCAAAAGCCCGTGCACCGGGCTTGTTCGGGGTTGACTCCAGTTCGATGCCGGCTACCAAACCGATATTTCGGATGTCCCTGACGAAGGGCATGCCCTTGAGCGAGTGGGCAGCCTGTTCGAAGTGCACGCTCAGGCCGTTTGCACGCTCTTCCAGTTTTTCAGTGGCAAGAATGCCGAGCATGGCGACGGCTGCAGCACAGGCAATCGGATGGGCTGTGTAGGTATATCCATGCGGCAGTTCAATGGCATTGGCCGGGCTGTGTGCCATGAAGGCATCGTGGATTTCGCGTTTGACGGCTACGGCACCCATGGGAACGGAGCCGTTGGTCAGGCCTTTGGCACAGGTGAGAATATCCGGCAAGACATCAAAGTAATCAGCCCCGAATTTGGTGCCGAGCCGTCCGAACCCGGTTATGACTTCATCGAATATCAATAAAATACCATGTTTGTCGCAGATTTCACGCAGACGTTTCAGATAGCCCGCGGGAGGGAGAACCACGCCCGCGGAGCCTTGCATGGGTTCGACGATCAGGGCGGCAATGGTGGCGGGGTCATGCAGGGTGGTTATGCGCTGTTCGAATTCGTTGGCGAGTTCGATTCCGCCGTCCCCGGGTACGCCGCGGGTAAATGCGTTGCGGCTGATATCCAGCGGATGCCGGATATGATCCACGCCCGCCAGGCCGTTGCCAAATGCTTTACTGTTTCCGGCAATTCCACCAACTGAAAGGCCGCCAAAATTGACGCCGTGGTATCCGCGCTCGCGGCCGATCAGTTTGCTGCGCAGGGGATTGCCGGTCACGCGATGGTAGGCCAGCGCGATTTTAAGCGCTGTGTCTGCCGATTCAGATCCGGAGCCGGTGAAGAAAATCCGGTCCAGCCCTTTGGGCATGTATTGCGCCAGGCGTTCCGCAGTCTCAAACGCCAGAGGATGGCTGCTTTGGAAAGGGGGCGCATAGTCCAGCGTGCGCAATTGGTGTGCTACGGCACTGGCAATTTCTTCCCTGCCATGGCCGGCGGCCACGCACCACAGACCGGCCGTGGCATCGAGCAGGGTGCGGTCGTCTATGCTGGTGTAGTAGTTGCCTTTTGCAGCCTTGAACAGGCGCGGCATGCTCTTGAACTGGCGGTTCGCGGTGAACGGAAGCCAGTAATGATCGAGATTCGGTAAGTTTTGCACGGTATATTCCAGACTGGTAAAGATGCGAGTTTCGGGGTGTTCATTACTTGCTGTCAAGACGGTATCCGGGTTGGATCAACCGATTGATTGCATTTCTTTGGCAGGCCATAAATATCACCACCGACTTCGTAATAAAGCTCGATATCTGGGGGTATTTGTTTTTTTATTTAATGACGGATGCTGTATGCCACCAACAAAATGTACGGAATGACATCCCGTGAACGATCCCATTAGCACACCTTAACCGTGAATACCTGCTGCTAGTCTGAGCTCGTCATGCACAGTCAAATCATATTTTTGTGCGCGTATTGTACGAAGCCCGTAAAATTCGCCCCTCATTGTTTGCCTTCACCAGTTTATTTTATGACTATTCGTACCCGTTTTGCTCCCAGCCCAACCGGCTATCTTCACATAGGCGGCGCACGCACTGCCTTGTTCTCCTGGGCGTATGCGCGCAAGCTCGGCGGCACCTTCATTTTGCGCATCGAGGATACCGATGTGGAACGTTCAACGCCGGAGGCGGTGCAGGCGATCCTGGATGGCATGGCGTGGCTGAATCTGGATTACGACGAAGGGCCGTTCTACCAGATGCAGCGCATGGAGCGTTACAAGGAAGTGATACGCCAGATGCTTGATGAGGGCACTGCCTATTATTGCTATACCTCGATGGATGAACTGGATGCGATGCGCGAGGCGCAGCGCGCGCTCGGCGAGAAGCCGCGCTACGATGGCCGCTGGCGTCCGGGTATGGGCAGGGTGCTGCCCGAGCCGCCGGCCGGCGTTGCGCCGGTGGTGCGTTTCAAGAATCCGGGCAGCGGTATGGTGGGTTGGAAGGATTTGGTTAAAGGCCACATCGGGTTCAACAACAATGAACTGGACGACCTGATCATTGCCCGCGCCGACGGCACACCCACCTACAATTTTTGTGTGGTGGTGGATGATCTGGATATGGGCATCACCCACGTGATTCGCGGCGATGATCATGTGAACAACACTCCGCGCCAGATAAATATCCTCAAGGCGCTCGGTGCTACAGTGCCCGAATATGCGCACCTGTCCATGATACTCGGCGATGACGGAACCAAACTGTCCAAACGCCACGGCGCGGTGAGCGTGATGCAATATGATGAAGACGGCTACCTGCCGGAGGCGGTGATCAATTACCTGGCACGTCTGGGATGGTCGCACGGCGATGATGAGATTTTTTCGGTGGAACAGTTCTGTTCATGGTTCGATCTCAGCCACATCACACCGTCCGCCGCACAGTTCAACACCGAGAAACTGAACTGGGTCAACCAGCATTACCTGAAGCAGGCCGACAATGCCCGGCTCGCTGCGCTGGTGCTTCCGCGCCTTGAAGCGCGTGGAGTAACAGTAGGCGATGTTCCCGCGCTGCAATCCGTTATGGCGCTATACAAGGGGCGCGTAGCCACGCTCAACGAACTGGCCGATGCCGCAGAAGTGTTTTACATCGAATTGCATCCTGAACAGGAATTGCTGGATACGCATCTGTCCGCCGAAGCGCTGCCCGCATTGCGGGAACTGGCGGAACATTTCACGGATGTCGTCTGGGAAGCTCCGGCTATCGGCGCACTGATCAAGGAAACGGTCGGCAAACATGGCTTGAAAATGCCCAGACTGGCGATGCCATTGCGCGTGATGCTGGTGGGACAAACGCAAACCCCGTCGGTCGATGCCGTGCTGGCCCTGTTCCCGCGCGAGACCGTGCTGGCACGGATGAAGCGATACCTGTAGTCAACTTTTCAGCGGCATCAGCCACGATATGGCTGAAAGGCCGCCGCTCTGCCCTGCATAGCGTTTCAGCCCTGGGTCCAGGCCTTCGCTTCTTCGTAATCCTTGAACGCGCGTATATCGGCATCCACAAAGATGCGCGACAGCAAGGCCTGCCAGGTGATCCATTGATTGTCGGTGACCACGGCGATCTTGGTGAAATCGTGGTTGTGTTCGCGGCGGAAGAATTTGAGCTCCTCCCAGGCCACATCGATGGTGTAACCGACCATGGCGCGCAGATCAAACAGCAGGTCCAACTCGCCGGGAGATTTTAGTTTGTAGAGAGTCTGTTCCTCGAAAGTCTTGAAGTCGGCGATAGTGAATTCGCCGAGGACAGCCACGTTGACGAGGTTTTCGGTTTGTTCGATGGTGATCATTGTTGCTGCTCCTTGATTTATTGTTTTGGAGACGGGTGTTGGGGTGTCAGCCATAAGCTTAACACACCGCCCGTGATGATGAGGGCCATGCCCAGCCAGCTGTCCAGCGGCAGCAGCTCATTCCACACCAGCATGCCGAACAGGCTGGCAAACACGATGGTGCTGTATGCCAGGCTTCCAACCACCAGTGTGTTGCCGGTGCGGTAAGCGTGCGTCATTGCCAGTTGTGCGACTGTAGCGGTGCTGCCCAGTCCGAGCAGGATGGGGACGACATGCGGGGTGATCGCATGCACCGTGTCGAACAGCATCCACACGCCACTGCCGACGGAAGCGATCAGGGTGAAATAGAACACGGTGCGCAGCGCGGGCTCACCCAGGATACCGAGCTGTTTGACGTTGATATAGGCGATACCTGCGAGGAAACCGGAGGCCAGTCCGAGCAGGCCGGACAGCAATTGTTCGCGTTGCATGGTCGGGTGCAACAGCATTACCACGCCGCAGAAGCCCAGTCCGATAGCGACGGTCATCGGCAGGTGGAATTTATCCTTGTACACGATCACCATAAACAGGGTGAGGAACAGCGGGGAGGTATAGTTGAGCGTGACGGCGGTGGCGAGCGGCAACACGGTGATGCAGTAGAAGTACAAGCCGAGCGCGACCGTTCCGGAAATGCCACGCCACAGATGGGGGAGAAAATGTTGAGTGGCCAAGCTGACCCGTTGTGATCGCATGATGGCATAGACCAGCAACAATCCAATAAATGAACGGTAGAACACCAGTTCAATATTGGAAAAGTAGGCTGCGCCCAGTTTGACAAACACGGCCATGCAGCCGAACATCAGTCCGGCGACCAGCATCCACAAAGGGCCGGTTTTTGTCATGCTCGCGGTGTCAATCAGAGGTGTGATGCCAGATTGCGGCGCAGATATTCATGGAAGTGCAGCATGCCGTCCTCGGTTGGCGACTGGTACGGACCGTGTTCTTCGATGCTGCGCTGGTATAGCGACTTGCGGCCCCGATGCATGCGCTGGCAAATGATGTCGTCTTCCACCGCGGTTTCGTTGTAGGCCTTTTGTTCCGCTTCCACATATTCACGCTCGAACAGTGCGATGTCCTCAAGGTAATAGAACTCGACGATGTTGGTGCAGGCCTCGGGACCTCGCGGCACGAGGGTGCTGATGATCAGAGTGCCGGGATACCACTCGACCATGATGTTGGGATAATAGGTGAGCCAGATCGCGCCGTACTTGGGCAATTTGTCGCCGTGATAGCGCAGCACCTGTTCCTGCCACTGGCTGTACACATCGCTGCCGACCTTGCGCAATCCGTTGCGAATACCGACTGTTTGCACACTGTACTGTTCGCCGAACTCCCATTTGAGATTGTCGCAGTCCACGAAATTGCCGAGACCGGGATGGAACGGCACCACGTGGTAGTCCTCCAGATAAACTTCGATGAAGGTTTTCCAGTTAAACGCGTATTCGTCCACCTGTACGCGATCCAGCATGTAGCCGGAGAAATCCAGGTCCTGCATCACGCCGACTTTGGCCAGGTCTTTTGCGATATCGCGCTTGCCCGAGAACAGCAGGCCGTTCCAGTTTTGCAGCGGCGATTTGTTCAGGTTCAGGCAGGGGTTCTGCGGGAAGTGCGGCGCGCCGAGCAGTTCGCCATCGGTCTTGTAAGTCCAGCGGTGCAGCGGGCAGACAATGTGTTGGGTGTTGCCGCGGCCTTCCAGCATGATTGCCTGGCGGTGGCGGCAGATATTGCTGAGCAGCTCCACGCCGTTCCGGTTGCGCACCAGTATTTGCGCGTCCCCGCTAAGCACATGGTAGTCGTCCTGATTCGGCACCATCAGTTCATGGCCGACGTAATTCGGCCCCTGTTCAAATAGCAGGCGTTGTTCTACTACCAGTGCCGCAGGGTCAAAGTACCAGCTGAGCGGCGGTTGGATCGGAACCCGGATGAGCTGATTAATGTTGGCTATATCGGACATGCCCTGATCGTGAATGTGTTGCGAGGGGGATGCGAATTGTCCCCGAATTCAATTGGGGGGGCAACAAAAATTGGCCCAGTCGGAGTGGGTTGGGTAAAATGACCCACTTTCGCAAGTCAAGTTCATGTAAATAATAACCCCGGCACGTTACGGTGTTGACCAACAGGATTTATTGCTTGCATATGATACAAACGATGTGCAATAAAATCACTCTCGCGCCTTGTCTCAATCAGGATTTTAATTTAAACGTTATTCACAAGTAGAGGGATTTATGGCTGGTAAGTCGCAAAAAGCGGTGGACTTCGAGTCGGCAATGGCAGAACTGGAAAGAATCGTCGCCGACATGGAGGCGGGCAAGCTGTCGCTGGAAGATTCACTGGCTGCCTATAAACGCGGTGCGGAATTGTTGTCGTTCTGCCGTACGCGTCTCGAAGACGCGCAGCAGCAGGTGCGTGTGCTCGAAGAAGGCGTGCTGAAGGATTTTTCCGGTTCGGGTGAGTCCGGACAATCCTGATGAGCGCTGATTTTCAGAGCTGGGTGGCGGTACGGCAATCCGGGTTCGAAGAAGTTTTGCGCGAGTTGCTGCCGCGCGCGGAGATCTTCCCGCAGCGATTGCATGAAGCGATGCGCTACGCGGTGCTGGATGGCGGCAAGCGCGTGCGTCCGTTGCTGGCATTTGCCGCGGGCGAACTGGCAGGTGCGGATGTCGCGCGCGTGAATGTCGCCGCGGCGGCCGTCGAGCTGATCCATGCCTATTCTTTGGTGCATGACGATATGCCGTGCATGGACGATGATGTGCTGCGCCGCGGCAAACCGACTTGCCATGTACAGTATGACGAGGCGACCGCATTGCTGGTCGGGGACAGCCTGCAAACGCTGGCATTTCAACTGCTCGCGGAACATCGTTTGAGTGAAGACGCTCAGCGCCAGCTGGAAATGATCAAATTGCTGGCGGTGGCCTCCGGTTCCCGCGGCATGGCGGGCGGACAGGCGATAGACCTCGCCAGCGTGGGTAAGCCGCTCACGCTCCCCGAACTGGAATTCATGCACATCCACAAAACCGGCGCGTTGATCCGTGCGGCGATCCTGCTGGGAGCCTACTGCGGTTCGGTTTCATCGGAGCTACCCTTCTCTGCCGGAAACATGGACAAACTGGATCGTTTCGGCAAGTTGATCGGTTTGGCATTCCAGGTCGTGGACGATGTGCTGGACTGCGAAGCGGATACTGCCACGCTGGGAAAAACAGCAGGCAAGGATGCGGATAACGCCAAGCCGACTTACGTCAGCCTGCTCGGCATACATGACGCACGCGACATGGCGCATCGTTTGCATAATGAAGCATTGGAGGCATTGGCCGGTTTTGGCGATGCCGCACAACGGTTGCGCGAACTTGCCGACTTCATCGTACTGAGAAAGTTCTGATGTATACCCTGCTTGATACCGTCAACAGTCCCGAAGAATTGCGTGCCCTTACTCGTGACCAGCTGCCGAAATTGGCGAGCGAGTTGCGCGAATTCCTGGTTGAATCGGTCAGCAAGACAGGCGGACACCTGTCTTCCAATCTCGGCACAGTGGAATTGACCATCGCGCTGCACTATATATACGACACGCCGGAAGACAAGCTGGTCTGGGATGTGGGACACCAGACCTACGTTCACAAAGTACTGACCGGTCGTCGTGAGGCGATGAACCGTTTGCGCATGGCGGGCGGCATCTCGGGTTTTCCGAAGCGTGAAGAAAGCCCGTACGACACCTTTGGCACCGGGCATTCCAGCACTTCGATCTCGGCTGCACTGGGCATGGCGGTCGCGGCGAAACTGCAGGGTTCCGCTCGCCGTGCTGTGGCGATCATCGGCGATGGTGCGATGAGTGGCGGCATGGCCTTTGAGGCACTGAACAATGCC
>JBBRFZ010000045.1:0-18359 GCA_038241165.1 Burkholderiales bacterium
TACCGGGGATGCATCGAAACAACATCGAACATGTGTGCAAAGTTTGCTCAATGAACTTACAAGAATGTATGCAACCCATAAGTTGGAGCGAATTTCAACAGCCTGTTAACGCGTAGAATCACACTATTGGCATCGGTGACTATCATGCCATCCTGAGACTCGAAAGCGATCGCAGCAATATGAAGTTCTGCCTCTACCTGTTTGCGCTCGGTGATATCGCGCAAAAAACTGTATATCCGTCCGCCGTCTAATTTACTGTAGTTCGAACTCGTCTCGACGATCTTGATACTGCAATCATTGCGGCGCTTGCGGGTCTCAAAACGGTGGCTGCCCGTTTCGAACAGCTTGCCGACATTCCTTGCGGTTTCTTCAGCCGTTTCCGCCACGTCCATGTCTGCCGTATTCATTTTTAACAGTTCTTCACGGCTGTATCCCGTCAATTGGCAATAGGCATCGTTAACTTCCAGGATGCGCCTTGCCTATCGGTTATCACAAAAGCGTCCAGAGAAGTCCGGATCATGATCTTGAACTGTTCTTCCTCGTTCTTGCGCAGCACCTCCTCGATTTGCTCGCGATTACGGATATGAATGACTATGGGACGAAACAGGAAATAATAAAGTGCCGGCGAGACCAATACGACCAGCAGTAAGGCATCGATGATTGCTCCGCTAACCAAGGATTGTTCCGGCAGGAAGTAAAACAGCAGCATCACTGACGCTTCCGCGATAAATATGGATAAGGCGACTATAAAGAAGATTAACGCGGGGGATGTCAACAGAAACGACTGGCTTTGTGGTTTGTACATCTGTCGCGTTCGTCGGGCTTTTCGATGCCGCATTTTAACGTATCAGACTGGGAAGGGGTATGAATATCGAGTCGTGCCCGCACATTGGCATGAAGCATACCGGGCGTGATCGTGCCAGCGGAACTTGTACCGTTGGTGGCCGGCCACATCAACATGAAGGCGATTCATGATCACTGGCAGGACATTCTGCGCCTGAGTGTGGGAGGAAACGTCGGATTGTGGCGAAGGTGAAAGAACCGATGGCGTTGTGCGATGAGATCAAAGCCTCCGGTTAACACCGCTACCATCCACCGCCAACTGATGTTAAGCGACCCTAAATGACAATCTCAACGGCGATTTTATTAGCAACGGCTGTATAGTGGGCAGTACGAACGGAAAACACCCGTGGATGGTCGCTTTATGCACCAAGCAGGGATATGACTTCCTTGATTTCGTGACGCAGCGCGTCAATATTCAGCACGGTCGTCTTTGATACCGGGCGATCTTCGGCATGACTCTGATGTTCCAGAAGATTGCGCGCACCGCTGATGGTGAAACCCTGTCCATACAATAACTCGCGGATGTGCCGTATCAGCATCACTTCATGGTGTTGATAATAGCGACGGTTGCCGCTGCGTTTGACCGGTTTAAGCTGGGTAAATTCCTGTTCCCAGTAGCGCAGCACGTGCGCCTTGACTCCGCATAACACGCTGACCTCACCGATGGTGAAGTAACGCTTTGCGGGAATCGGGGGAAGTTCGGAGTTAGGCTTGTGGTTTTCCATGATAGGACTTTTCCACCATGGTTTTCAATTTTTGGCTGGGATGAAAGGTCACAACACGACGGGCTGTAATCGGAATTTCCTCTCCGGTCTTGGGATTTCGTCCGGGACGCTGGGGTTTGTCGCGCAGTTGAAAATTACCGAAACCGGATAGCTTTACGCTCTCGCCCTGTTCCAGTTGCAAACGTATTTGCTCAAAAAACGCTTCCACCATATCTTTGGCTTCACGCTTGTTAAGGCCCACTTTTGCGAACAGCTGATCTGCCAGTTCGGCTTTGGTTAATGTCGTTGTCATATTTCTCCCTTATTCCAATCCCCCATTACGGGAATCGCCTCAATACACATTACATTCGCAACTGCGCACCGTGGGTTTGCAAAACCTCCACTAGCTGCGCGATGCTTGGTTCAATTTCAGATTCTGTGAGTGTTTTATGAGTATCTTGTAATAACACACGGAATGCAACGCTTTTTTTACCCTGTTCCACGCCTTTTCCGCGATATACATCGAACAGCGCAAGCTCTGCCACATAGGATACGGATAGTCCCTGCATGGCGTCCAGCAAGGTCTGTACCGTCACTGCTTCGTCGACCAGCACCGCCAGATCACGGCGCACGGGCAGGAATTTGGGGATCTCGCTCACGAGCGGAACCCGGGCTTGTGTCAACGCGTCGAGTTCGATCTCAAACCACACGCAGGCCTGGGCGATGTCGTATTGTTGCTGCCAGTGCGGGTGCAATTCGCCTATCCATCCGGCCATCTGCTCGCCACAGAATATCTGTGCGGAACGTCCCGGATGCAGCGCCGGGTGGGTTGCGGCAACAAAGCGCAACACCCGGGGTGCGAACAATGCTTCGACATCCGCTTTCACATCGAAAAAATCCACCGGTCTGGCGGCCGCACCCCATTGTTCAGGTTGGGCATCGCCATGGGACAACCCCGATAATCGCTGGGTCTGGACATAGCCATCGTCTGCTTTGGCAAAACATGCACCGACCTCGAACAGTCGTACACGAGGCTGTTTGCGGTTCAGATTGAAGCGCAACGCGCCGACCAATCCGCCGATCAAACTGCTGCGCATCACCGCCAGATTGCTGGCAATCGGATTTTGCAACGCGACAGGGTGCTCGTTACCGCACAGCTCGCGCTCGACCTGCGCTTCCAGGAAGGAATAGCTCACGATCTCCTGGTAATCGCGGGCCACCAGCAATTTCTGGGTATGTGCCAATGGACGCTGTAACTCGCTGTAGGGCAATATGGTCAGGGCAGCTTGCGGCGCCAGGGCGGGGATATTGTCATAGCCGTGCAGGCGTGCCAGCTCCTCGATCAGATCGGCCTCGATGGACAGGTCAAAGCGGAAGCTGGGCGGGGTCACCCGGAAATCGTCGCCATTCGCGGTGTAGTCGAATTGGAGGTGCGTGAACAAGGTTGCGATCTGCCGGTTATCCAGCTCGATGCCGAGTACCCGCGCGACGCGCGACCGGCGCAAAGCGATCGGGACACGCAGCGGCAACTGGCCGAGCACTTCGCTGATCGCGCCGGCGTTGCCGCCGCAGATTTCCAGCAGCAATTGTGTGGCGCGCTCCAGGGCCTGACGGGTCGCGGCAAAATCCACACCGCGCTCGAAGCGGAATGAGGAGTCGGTTGCCAGTCCGAAACGGCGTGCCCTGCCGGCGATCGCATCGGGATGGAAAAAGGCACTTTCCAGAAATACGTCCCGCGTGGTGGCATCCACGCCGCTACCCTGCCCGCCCATGATGCCGGCCAACGCCAATACGCGTGCGTCGTCGGCGATGACCAGGACTTCCTCGTCCAATACCGCGTTCTGTTCGTTGAGCAGGGTCAGCGCTTCGCCTTTGAGTGCCCTGCGTACCGTGATTCCGCCGGACAGCCTGGCCACATCGAAGGCATGCATCGGCTGCCCCATCTCCAGCATCACATAGTTTGTGATGTCCACCACCGCGCTGATACCGCGCAAGCCGCCACGCTCCAGCCGGCGCAGCATCCAGTCCGGCGTAACCGCTGCCGCGTTCACGCCACGCACCAGTCGTCCGCAATATAACGGGCAAGCTGTTGCATCAGAGACTTTAACCGGCAATTGCTCGGACAAGGTGACCGGCTGTGTCTGGATATCCAGCGGTTTGAGTTCGCTGCCTGTCAGTGCCGCGACTTCGCGCGCGATGCCGACCATGCCGGAACAATCGCTGCGGTTAGGCGTCAGCTTCAGGGTAAACAGTTTGTCATCCAGCTCCAGATACTCGCGCAGCGTTTTGCCAACCGGCGCATCGCCGGGCAGCAACCACAGTCCATCGCTTTCGTCAGCCAGGCCCAACTCCTTTTCTGCGCACAGCATGCCGAACGATTCGACATTGCGCACCTTGGCCTGCTTGATGACAAAGTCGCCGGGCAGCACCGCGCCGATGCGTGCGCAGGGCACTTTCACGCCGACCGCGACATTCGCCGCACCGCACACGATATTCAGCGGAGCCGCTTCGCCGACGTTCACCTGGCAAACATTCAGGCGATCCGCATTGGGATGCTTGACCACTTCCAGCACCTCGGCCACCACCACATCACTGAATGCGGGCGCGACCGACTCCAGCGCCTCGACTTCCAGGCCGGCCATGGTCAGCACATGGCCCAGCGCTTCGCTGGACAGGTCAGGGTCAACCCAGGTTCTTAACCAATTCTCGGAAAATTTCATGGTGATATGTTCAGTTGAATTGCTTGAGAAAGCGCAAATCGCTCTCGTAAAACAGTCGCAAATCGTTCACGCCGTAGCGCAACATCGCCAGGCGCTCCACGCCCAGGCCAAACGCAAACCCGAGAAATTTTTCGCTGTCGATATTGACGTGCTTCAGCACGTTCGGGTGCACCATGCCGCAGCCGCCGATTTCCAGCCACCCGCCGTTCCAGCTCATGTCCATTTCGGCAGACGGCTCGGTAAACGGAAAGAATGAGGGGCGGAAACGCACCTGCAAATCGTCCTTCTCGAAGAAGCGCTGCAGAAAATCCTGGACCACGCCCTTGAGATTGGCAAAACTGATGTGTTCATCAACCCACAGACCTTCCACCTGATGGAACATAGGGGAATGTGTGGCATCGGAATCGACCCGGTATACACGGCCGGTGGAAATGATCTTCAAAGGGGGCTGATGATCTTCCATATAGCGCACCTGTACCGGTGATGTATGGGTGCGCAATACGTTCTGCGGATCGATGTAAAAAGTATCGTGCATGGCGCGTGCCGGATGATTTTCCGGGATGTTCAGCGCGGTGAAGTTGTAGAAATCGCTTTCGATCTCGGGACCGGATGCCGCCGCAAATCCCAGCGAGTGGAACAACTGTTCGATGCGCTCCAGCGTGCGTGTCACCGGATGCAAGCCACCACTGCTGATACCGCGCCCCGGCAACGTCACATCGAGGGATTCTGCCGCCAGCTTTTGCGCCAGTTTGTTTTGCTGCAACGCATCGCGGCGTTGCTGCAGTGCGGCTTCGATACCCTGCTTGACCTGGTTGATGCGCGCGCCCGCAGCGGGACGCTCTTCGGCGGACAGCTTGCCCAATCCTTTCAGCAATACCGTCAGGCTACCCTCTTTACCCAGATAGCGCGCTTTGACCTGCTCCAGCTCAGCCTCGTCGCTGATCAGCGCAAACTGCTGTAGAGCCTGGTCGAGAATTTGTTGTAGTTCTTCCATCCCTAAATACCAGAATAATCGGTCACCAATATCACCAAAGGAACAACGGAAACAAAAAAGGAGGCTTGCCGCCTCCTTTTTATTTCAGCGCTGGTGCTTAAACGCCGAGGCCGGCTTTGGCTTGCACCACGAATTGTGCGAAAGCTGCCTTGTCGAACACAGCGATGTCCGACAATACCTTGCGGTCAACTTGAATCGACGCTTTCTTCAGCCCGTTCATGAATACGCTGTAAGTCATGCCTTGCTCGCGTGCCGCCGCATTGATACGGGCGATCCACAAGGAGCGGAACTGGCGCTTCTTTTGACGACGATCACGATAAGAATACTGTCCCGCCTTCATCACCGCCTGTTTGGCGATACGGTAGACATTTTTGCGACGGCCGCGATAACCCTTGGCCAGATCGAGAATCTTCTTGTGACTTGCGCGTGCTACTACTCCACGTTTTACTCTTGGCATGGTCTGCTCCTTATGCGTAAGGCATCATGGCGCGAACCGATGCTTTGTTGGTTGCGTGGACCTCAGTGATACCGCGCAATTGACGTTTGGTCTTGGTGGTCTTCTTGGTCAGGATGTGACGCTTGAAGGCACTTGAACGCTTGATGCTGCCACCGGCGCGAACGACAAAACGCTTTTTTGCACCGCTTTTGGTTTTCATCTTGGGCATGATTGCTCCTTAAGTTATGGCGCGAGGTGTTTTCCGATGGAAAAACTTTTTAACCCGTACGCCACTTTTTATTGGGACTTTTTGCTACATCAACCCGACCGTCCCTTTGTTGTCGAATCAAAAATTATTCTATCTTCCAGGCTTTGCCAAGCTCATCCCGGTTTTTTGCTCGCCGGCTTTGGCGACAACACCATCACCATTTGCCGGCCTTCCATCTTGGGGAACTGCTCGACTACACCGTAGTCCACCAGGTCAGCCCTGACGCGCTCGATCAAGCGCATGCCGATTTCCTGATGGGCCATTTCACGACCGCGAAAACGCAGCGTAACTTTGGTTTTGTCGCCTTCGCCCAGAAACTTGATCAAGTTGCGCAGCTTGATATTGTAATCTCCCTCGTCGGTATTCGGACGAAACTTGATTTCCTTTATCTGAACCTGCTTCTGCTTGAGCTTGGCTTCATGCTGCTTCTTGCTTTCGGCATATTTGAATTTGCCGATGTCCATGATGCGACATACTGGCGGCTCCGCCAAAGGCGAAATCTCCACCAAGTCCAAATCTGCTTCATCGGCCATACGCAATGCTTCTACGATGGTCACGATCCCCAGGGGTTCCTTCTCGACACCAATGAGTCGCACCTGCGGTGCGGTAATCATCTCATTCATGCGCTGCGATTTATCTTGTGCTATTGCAATATCTCCACTTAGACAATACTTAAGCCGTGTTACCCGGGTTTAATTTCGGTTTGCAGACGCTGAAGCAGGGCTTCAATCGTCATCTGCCCGAGATCCTCACCACTACGGGTACGCACGGCCACCAAATTTCCTGCAACTTCCTTGTCGCCTATGATCAGCTGATAAGGTAATTTCTGCAAGCTATGTTCGCGTATTTTATAGGTAATCTTCTCATTACGCAAATCCAGTTGTATACGCAACCCGGCAGACCGCAATTTGTGTGCAACCTGGTTCGTATATTCCTCTTGTGCCTGGGAAATATTCATGAGTACTAACTGTACCGGCGACAACCACAGCGGCAATGCCCCCGCATGGTTCTCTATCAAAATACCGATGAAACGTTCCAGAGAACCCAGTACCGCGCGGTGAAGCATCACCGGCACCTTGCGGGTGTTGTCCACGTCAACGAATTCAGCACCAAGGCGCCCAGGCATGGAAAAATCCACCTGTATCGTACCGCATTGCCATGAACGTCCGATGGCATCCTTGACATGAAACTCAATCTTCGGGCCGTAAAAAGCGCCCTCTCCCGGCAATTCTTCCCATGCCATTCCTGAAGTACGCAAAGCCGCGCGCAAAGCATCTTCGGACTTATCCCAGATTTCGTCGGAGCCAACCCTACCTTCCGGACGTAGTGCCAGCTTCACCGCCACATCGTTAAATCCGAAATCCTTATACACCTTCAGTACTAATGCATTGAATACAGTCACCTCTGATTCAATCTGGCCTTCGGTACAAAAAATGTGACCATCGTCCTGCACGAAACCGCGTACTCGCATCAAACCATGCAAACCGCCTGAGGGTTCATTTCGGTGACACGAACCAAATTCGCCATAGCGCAACGGCAGCTCACGATAAGAGCGCAGTTCGGTGTTGAATACCTGGATATGGCCCGGACAATTCATCGGCTTAATAGCATATTCATGCTTTTCAGACTCAGTCGTGAACATGCCTGTCTTAAAGTGTTCCCAGTGGCCGGATTTTTCCCACAGCACCCGGTCGATGATTTGCGGGCAGCGAATTTCCTGATAACCGTTGTCGCGATACACTGCTCGCATGTACTGTTCGATCACTTGCCACATCGCCCAGCCCTTGGGATGCCAGAACACCATGCCTGGCGCTTCATCCTGCATATGAAAGAAATCAAGTTGCTTGCCCAGCTTGCGGTGGTCGCGCTTTTCGGCTTCCTCGAGTTGATGCAGATAGGCATCCAGTTCTTCCTTCTTCGCCCAGGCCGTGCCGTAGATGCGCTGCAACATCTCGTTCTTGGAATCGCCGCGCCAGTATGCACCGGCCAGTTTCATCAGCTTGAACACTTTCAGTTTGCCGGTCGAGGGCACGTGCGGGCCGCGGCACAGGTCGGTAAAATCACCCTCGGTATACAGCGACACTTCCTGGTCGGCGGGAATGGACGAGATGATTTCCGCTTTGTAATGCTCGTTGATGCTCTTGAAATAGTCGACCGCCTCATCGCGCGGCAATATCTTGCGCGTCACGGGAATGTCGCGCTTGACCAGTTCGCCCATGCGTTTTTCCAGTGCAACCAGGTCTTCCGGTGTGAACGGGCGATGATAGGAAAAGTCGTAGAAGAAGCCGTTCTCGATCACCGGACCTATGGTCACTTGCGCATCGGGAAACAGTTCCTTCACTGCATAAGCCAGCAAGTGGGCGGTGGAGTGGCGAATAATCTCCAGCCCATCCGGATCCTTGGCGGTAACGATGGCCAGCGCGGCATCCTGCGCGATCAGACATGAAGTATCCACCAGCCGGCCGTCCACTTTCCCGGCCAGCGCCGCACGCGCCAAACCGGCTCCGATGCTGAGCGCAACATCGGCAACTGTCACTGGTTGCGCGAAGCTGCGCTGGGAACCGTCCGGCAAAGTAATAACTGGCATATCTTCTTTTCTAAAATACAAAATGCGGCGATGCCGCACTGGAAATTTTGCGTGACACAATCGGAATTCAAGCAACTTCGGCCGGGGTACGGCCCCGCTGTAACCAGCCAATATCGTTGAAGGCCGGACATTATAGTGTTACTGATGGAATTTACAATTCATTGCATGTACTAACACGCGATGACCGGGTACTGCAGGAGTTGGAACCCGGTCCAATGAGAACATAATGGATTCTGCTTTAGTCCTATAATGTACGCTTGATTACTTAACTCAAGAAACCGACTTCTATGCGAAATTCCAATTCCAATTCCATTTCCATTTCCGCTTCCGGTCAAAAACCGACGAGTAATGCTGCACGAGGCTTTACCCTGATCGAAATCATGGTGGTGGTAGTCATCATGGGCATCATGGCGGCGCTGATCGTTCCCAAGTTGATGGGGCGCACTGACGATGCGCGTATCATCGCAGCCAAGCAGGACATCGCCACGATCATGCAAGCGCTCAAATTGTACAAGCTGGATAATCAACATTACCCGACCACCGAGCAGGGTTTGCAGGCACTGGTCACCAAACCGACCACAGGCCCCGCCGCAAACGGCTGGAAAACCGGCGGTTATGTAGACAAGCTGCCAAAAGATCCGTGGGGCAATCCCTACCAATATCTGTCTCCCGGTATCAAGGGTGAAATCGACGTCTTCACATTGGGCGCGGATGGCCAGCCGGGAGGTGTCGACAACGATGCCGATATCGGTTCGTGGGATCTGTAATTCCGTTTGTTACACCCGGATCTGATCGCGCCCATCTGAGCGTGAAATTCCCGCGAGCGTCACGCGGGTTCACGCTGCTTGAGTTGCTGGTGGTTATGGTGATCGTCGGCATCACACTCGGCGCGGTCTCGTTTAATGCGATGCCGAACGATCAAAAAGTGCTGCAAAACGATGCGCAACGTATCGCGCTGTTGCTGCAATCGGCACGGGACGAGGCGATTGTGCGCAACCACCCGATCGCGTTCGAAGCGGAGGCCGATCGTTATCGTTTCCTGATATTCCGGGACAACAAATGGACCACGCTCAAACAGGATGATTTGTTGCGCGAGCGTGAATTCAAACACTCACCGGTCACATTCTCGATCAGACCGCCTTCGGCAGAACAATCCAACCCGTTACGTATCATCTTCGGCCGCGAACCGGTAGGCATACCGTTTGTCCTGACGCTTGCCGTAGGGGATGCGCAAGTGGCAATCCATGCCGACGGAATCGGACATTTCTTCGTGGAATAAGATGCGCCGCAACCATCGTCTATCCCCGCACCCATCGAATCGTTTCAGCGCAGGATTCACTTTGCTCGAAGTGATGGTGGCACTGGTCATTATCGGGACGGCACTCGGCGCCAGCCTGCGTGCCGTCGGCAGCCTGACGCAAAACAGCGCCGACTTGCGCGCCTCGATGATGGCGACCTGGTCGGCCGAAAACCGGCTGTCGCAGATCAGGCTGAACCACGAATGGCCCGCGCTGGGTCAGCGCAAATTCGATTGTAACCAGGGCGAATTGCATCTGGTATGCAAAGAAAATGTTTTCACCACACCCAACCCCTACTTCCGCCGCGTTGAAGTAAGCGTATTCGATGAGGACAATTCCGAACGGCGCATTATCAAGCTGGACCAGGTGGTACCCAATGCGTAACATGCAAACCACAAAGCAACGGGGACTGACCCTGGTCGAGCTGCTGGTCGCGATCAGCGTGCTTGCATTCGTTGCAGTACTCGGCTGGCGCGGGCTCGACAGCATCGTACGGGCACGCATCGCGCTTACCAGCGACCTTGCACAGACGCGTGGCATGCAACTCACCTTCGCACAGTTGCAGAGCGATTGCGCACATCTTGCCAGCCCCGCTGTCCTGCCCGACAGGACTCCGCTCGCAATCGATCAGGGCCAGCTCACGCTGGTACGCACGGTGTATGCCGACAACCAGCCGTCACGTCTGCAAGTCATCAGCTATCGAGTCCATGACGGTTTGCTGACACGCCGTGAATCTCTCCCGACTCGCGATTACCGGGAGCTGGATAAATTCTGGCAAAACGCCGTTAACGGCACTTTTACAAGC
Organism: Burkholderiales bacterium; assembly: GCA_038241165.1. Taxonomy (GTDB): domain Bacteria; phylum Pseudomonadota; class Gammaproteobacteria; order Burkholderiales; family Gallionellaceae; genus Gallionella. The sequence continues at coordinate 10,656 of JBBRFZ010000045.1, forward strand.
CAGCCGGTGGTGCTGCAATCGGATGTGGCTGATATGACGGTACGGTTATGGATCAACAACGGCTGGCGTACAAAATCCGATGCGCTGATAACGGTCGCTGGCTCGACTGCAATCCCTCCTGCACCGACCGGACTGGAAGTCTCGCTGCAATTGCGCGGACGTGATGGCAGCATGCTGAAGATATTTTTGCTGGGGGCGGTGTGAAAGCAGGCCCTCCTCCGCCAAACCGGCAGCGCGGTGTCGCAGTGATCATTGCGCTGTTGCTGACGACGCTGGCAATCACCATCGTCGCGAGTCTTTTCTGGCAACAGCAGGTACAGGTCCGCTCGATCGAAAATCAGCGCCTGCAGTTGCAAAAACAATGGATACTGCGCGGCGCACTTGATTGGGCCAGCCTGATCCTGCGTGAGGACGCCAAGTATTCGAGCGTCGATACGCTGGATGAACCCTGGGCCACGCCGCTCGCGGAAACACGACTCAACCAATATGTCGATGACAACCGTGCCGATGCCTCGGATGCAACTTTGTCAGGCAGTATCACTGATGCCCAGGCACGCTACAACCTGACCAACCTGTGCCCCAATGGAACGATCAACCCCGTTGAGGTAAAAGTTTTCGCAAAACTGCTCAACAATGCAAACATCGATCCTACTCTGGCGCAGGCAACCGCCAACCTGATGGCGGCGGCACAGAAAAAGCCGGCAGAGAACGATGCCAATACCGTAAACCAGTCCGGCCCGCTGCCGATGAATCTTACCCAGGTGGATGACCTGCTTGCGGTGCCCGGCTTGACACCGGAGATGCTCGCCGGGATAAGGGATTATGTGATCTTCCTGCCGAGCGCCACACTGGTTAACGTGAACACCGCTCCGGCCGAAGTACTGTCTGCCATCAGTACGCTTTCGATTTCAGACGCAACCGCGCTGGTAGCCAGCCGCAACAATGCGACGTTTCGCAACCCCGGCGATTTTATGCTGCTCATGCACGAGAATCATCTGATCGTGGCAGCCGTGTCAGTCTCGACCAATTATTTTCTTGTCAATGGCAAAGTGCGCATGAGCCGCGCCGAGTCGGAGATTCAAGCGTTGCTCGAACGCAATGGCGCCAGCACCAAGCTGATCTGGATCAGGGATTATTAAGCCGGACAGCAACCCCCGATAAAACAATATCGCGGTTGATAATACGAAAATTCCGCTTTCGACTCATCCTGGCTTGTAGACATATCCTTTCTGCAGATATCAATACAGGCTTCAGAAAACGCCGGCCGGTACGGCGCGTGTGAAACAGAACAATGACAACCGGAAATGATTTCATCCCGGCCGATTCCAACCTGATGCTCCTCATAAATATCAATTTTTAATGTGCGCTAGCGTACAGAATGGATCAAACAAAAGTGGCATAAACAGGGCACATGTAACTTGTGCGATTTTTTCCGTCTGATCTGGATAAAAACGGATCAACTCAATGGGTACACTTATTGTCCATACGGAAAAAATTCTATAAAACCATCGAAATTGAGGTAAGTCGCAATGCACAAACTTTTCGGTCTCATCATCGCCATCTTCTGTGTGATGTCCATCCCTGCCCAGGCCCAAGCTGCCACGAAGGGTACTGCAACCAAAGCCACACACCCGGCAAAAACGGGGGTAACCTACCGCAGTTGCCGGGGATGTCCTCAAATGGTGGTGATCTACCCGGGGAGTTTTGACATGGGTTCCCCCGATTCTGAAGCTGGGCGGGGTGACGACGAGGGCCCGGTACATAATGTCAAAATCACGACATACTCGATTGGCAAGACCGAGATCACGCGGGGCCAGTTTGCAGAGTTCGTCAAAAAAACCCGCTACAGCACCGGTGACAAATGCTGGACGCTTGAAAATGGCAGTTATAAAGAGCACAAAGGCAACTGGCGCGAACCCGGTTTCCCGCAAAGCGATCTGGATCCGGTCGTCTGCATCAACTGGAATGATGCCCAAGCCTATGCAAAATGGTTGTCACGCAAAACCGGCAAAAAATATCGTCTGCCGACAGAGGCCGAATGGGAATACGCCGCCCGTGCCGGCACTGGCACCGCACGTTACTGGGGAAGCAACCCGGATGATGCCTGCGCCTATGCGAATGGCGCTGACAAAACCGCACAAGCGAAGATAGAAGGCGCAACATCCTGGTCAGTTCATAAGTGTACTGACGGCTTTGCCTATACCTCTCCGGTGGGCCACTTCAAGCCCAATGCTTTCGGATTGAAGGACATGCTGGGCAACGTGTGGGAATGGACCGGGGATATTTATCACGTTAACTACAAGGGCGCGCCGACTGACGGCAGTGCCTGGCAAGGCGGCGGTGATAAACGATTGTTGCGTGGCGGCTCCTGGAACAATTCCCCATCAAACCTGCGTGCGGCTGTACGTTACAAGAGCGATCCCGGACTTCGTTTCAGCAGCTTCGGGTTTCGCGTGGTCAGGTCATACAAGTAGCGCATGGTATTGAACCCGAGTATGCCTGCCATTAAACATCAATACATCTGGATATCCGGGCTCTTGGCTAGCCTGTTGTGGGGCATCATGCTTCTTTATCCCGTGGAACTGCTTGGCGCAGAACAATCTGTCTTGCCGGTGGCACAATCCGCGCCGGTGGCACAATCCGCGCCGGTGGCAACACAACCTGTCTTATTCACGCCACAAACGGTTCCCAAGACTTCAACATCCGACAGTTTTGATTCTTGGGAATCTTCGCGTGATTATTTATCAGGGAAGATCACCGGCTTCGCCAGCTATATCGATCGTTTCTTTGGCGGTGACCGCCATTTCCAGGAGAGCAATAGTACTGTGGTTCAACTGAATCTTACCAAAGTGAATGGATACGGGAGCGATCACAAGTTCGATTTTGAAGGCAGGGTGAATTTGAGACTGCCGGTGACTGAAGGGCGATTACATCTGTTGATCGAAACAGACCCCGAGAAAAACATATCCGCCGAGCCCACACCCGGTTCGACAGTCATCAAGGACAGGGTTTCTGTGCCCAGGAGTGTCGCCCTGGCCGCACGTTATGCGGCAGAAAAGGCAGCCAAAGAAGAGGTCTGGCACTTCAGTACCGACGTGGGAATCAAATTCCCAATCCCGCCGAATCCCTTTGTCCGCAGCAGAGCCAGCTATACAACGCCGGTAGGCAACTGGAAGCTGGATGCAACGCAGACTGTGTACTGGTTCAACACCCTGGGCGCGGGTGAGACCAGCCAGTTGGATATGGATCGAATCATAAGCCCGCCACTGCTGTTTCGTTCCTCCAGTATCGTCACATGGCTGAATGACACCCAGAATTTAGACATGCGCCAGGACCTGTCTGTTTACCACACCCTGACTGACCGAAGCGCTTTGCTATATCAGGCGACTGCACTCGGGATCAGCAATCCGCAATATCAGATGACGGATTTCGTCTTGTTGGTACTGTACCGGTATCGCATGCACCAGGAATGGCTGTACTTTAATTTAAGCCCGCAATTGCATTTTCCCAGAGACAGGCAATATCACTACAGCCCTGCACTCAGCGTGAGTCTGGAAATGCTGTTTGATGATTCAAGATGACCCTCCACGCACTACCGTGCGCCGACGATATTCAACCATCGCACTGAAGCGTCACCCGGCACATTTCTTCGTGTCACTACCTCAGTAGTGAATTGCCTGCCTTTGGTACAACCACGACTTACTCCTTGCGGGTGAAGCCCGGAAGCTGTGGATTACGGAGCAATGATTGTAGGAGCGGGCCATGCCCGCGATCAATCGACAGGTCGCGGGCATGGCCCGGTGACAACTCTGCATCTGCTTCATCTGATAGCAGATTGCCTACTTTTAGTGCTCCTGCAAAATTCTTCGATTGAACAGGTAAAAATAGTATTTGTAGACATAATTTCTGACCACTGAGTAAAGCAGAACAGATTTATTTGTTGCCCGAACGAAGAGGTGCAACACCGGTTGCATCTGGATAACTGCTTTCCTGACATTTCCAAAAATTAATGTACCGTAAGTTCGCTAACGCACGGAGCGCCGGAGACTGAAGTGGGATAGTGCCAATGTGGCTGCTGGAACTACCAGGCTCCCGTCGCGGTTCAACAACGAATATCGACGTAGCGCATCCGGACATGTTGCAGCAAAGGTTCGGTCGCTTACAGCGGAGTATTTTTGGAATATTCATTAAGGAGAAACAAATGAAAAAATTAGACAGTTTTTACAAGCCGGCAATGTGGTCCACGACAGTACTGCTGGCTGCCATTGTGGCCGGATGTGGTGGTGGTGGCGGCGGGAGTCCAGTTGCAGGTCCGGGTGCGACTTGCACAGGAACGGGTTGCGTGGATCTTGGCACATCAGGCACAGCTGCTGCTGACTCAGCCGCCCACTATGTGATTCTGGCTGAAGCAGGTGTCACTTACACGCCGAACGCCACCGTCTCGTCCACTCCAAAAATAATTGGAAACATCGGCGTTAGTCCGGCTGCCGCAAGTACCATAACCGGCCTTGCACTCAATCTGCCCGCAGGCGGCGCATATTCAACATCGACGCTGGTGACCGGAGCGATATACGCACCCGGCTACGCACCGCCAACGCCTGCCAACCTGACTACGGCTATAGGCAACAAGCTTGCCGCATACACCGCTGCTTCCAATATGGCTACAGCAGGAGGTGGACTTTCAGGTGGTTCACCTGGTGTTGCTTGTCCGAATGCCGGTGATCTGGGCGGCCAGACACTGACCCCAGGTGTTTACACCTGTGGTATCCCTGTACAAATATCCACTGGGCTTAACCTCACCCTCAGTGGCGCTGGTGTCTACGTCATCAAGACTACTGGCACGCTTACACAGGCTGCGAATACCCATGTACTCCTGACCAATGGTGCACTGCCACAGAACATCTTCTGGCAGGTTGCCGGCGCAGTGTCCATCGGGGCGGGCGCACACATGGAGGGTAATATTCTGTCGGCATCTAGTATCGCACTCGTGACGGGCGCAACATTAAAAGGCAGGTTGTACTCAGCGACCTCGATCGCTATGGATGCCAATACAGTTACCCAGCCTTAAGGCATGAAGTCATAGATTCAAATGCAGCAAACAAAGGCCGTCGCAAGACGGCCTTTTTTATTGATGTCATGTAAATCCACTGCTCATCTTGGATCTATTGAGGTTTACATAATTAAAGACAGAATCTCCGCTCCCGTAGGAGCGCAATTTATTGCGCGATGTTTCCCGAAATCGCCCGACAAGTCGGGCTCCTACATAACCAGCCTGCGGGGGCTTCAGCCCCTTAGTGTCAATTCCGCACGCAGCTTGCTGCGTAGTGGATTGCCTGCCTTTGGTACAACCACGGCGTACCGCTTGCGGGTGTACTTGGTTATCGTTAACCAGCGGCTTACGTCGCCGTTTGTTGGCGACTTAGCCGAATGGCTATGCATAGCCTTTTGATGGCCTGGTCGAATGGCCAGTAGTTCTATCAGTAGTTCTACCAATGACGGTTACTGTAGTTGCATCTGTCATGAATTACGGAAGCTCAATAATACGCCGGAGTAACAGTCAGAACGATATATGTACGGCCAAATATATTTTCTGTTTTGTACGCTAACGCACGGTATGCCAATGTCTATAAGCACAGACTGCATCCCTGATGTCTTTATGTGAAAGTAAATCAGGGGACGGTCGCTTGGCCTATCCAATATTTAAGGAGTTAATCATGGTTGAGTTATTGCTGATCATCATTCTCGTTATCATTCTACTCTAGGTTGGTTTAAAGAACCTGGGCAAAGGGTCGAACAGCGCGGGTTTCATTACTGTTGTCGTAAAGTTAATTTAATCAGGGGGACGGACATCAGGTCGCCCCATTACATAAGGGGGCAATCATGATAGGTCTATTAATAGTCATTATTCTGGTTATAGTTATAGTCCGGTTGTTGTAGTGCGCACGAAAATTTCACATGGCAGGTTTACCAGTCATGCGAAAGTGCTGTAAGGACGACCGGGTTTTACATTGCCCCGCTCGCCTATCCGTCAGAAACAAGTACCACACCATATGCATCAGACTGCAAAGTCCGGTTCTGTTACGCTTAATGTCCATTGAAGATAGCGCGATAACTTATGCAGCTCGAAATCAGCAATCTTGCCAAGCTCTATGAGAAAAAAAGAGGTCTTGCACCGACCAGCTTTGAAGTGGCCAAAGGTGAGCTGATTGCCATTGTCGGCCATAACGGCGCCGGCAAATCCACGCTTCTGAAGATGCTGGCCAGCTGGATCCTTCCGGACAGCGGTGACGTCACGATAGACGGGATCGACCTGAAGAACAGGACCGCTGTGGTCAGAAAAGTGGGCTTTATTCCGGAAGAACCCAATCTGTTTGATTTCTTCTCCGTTGAATACAACCTCAAACTGTTCGCTGCCCTCTCCCGGACACCCGTGCTGCGGGTGGAAGAAATATTGCGCGAGTTCAATCTGCTTCCCTTCCGCAAAAGCAGGATACAGGCGCTATCCAAAGGCTTGAAGCAGAGAGTGAGCATCGGTCGCGCGCTGTTGGCAGATCCGCCGGTACTGATTCTGGACGAACCGACCTCGGGCCTGGACTTCGAGATGACCAAAGAGATCTACCGGCTGCTGAACAGCATGCATGACGCCGGAAAGACCATCCTGTTCACTTCCCACCGCCCCGAAGAGATCAGGAACCTCGCCACACGCATTATCGTACTGCACGATGGCAGCATGATCTTCGACGGTCCCCCGCGGAAATATTTTGAATCCGAAATCCATGAAAAATTGTACGCGTGATGATGAGAAATATTCTGCTGCTCGCATTCAACGATCTGGCCATTGCATTCAAGAACAAGACGGTTCTTCTGATTCTGTTTATCCCCCTGTTTGTTTTTGTTTCCCTGAACCTGATGGACAAACCGAATGCAGAATCAGCCAAAATCAAAATTGGTCTGATACAGGATTACAGCTATGCCACCGAGATCACCGCAAGTATCAATGCCGCGAAAAATTTAATTGAAGTGACCTGGGTTCAGAATGAAAAACAGGGGCTGAAGCTATTAAAGGAACACAAGATAGACGGGGTTTTGACAGGAAACGATAAAAAACCCGGCAGCCTTGCACTGCTGGTCCTGAAAAAGGAATCGCTCCATACCGTTGCCATCGTGCAGAGTTTTTCAGCCTTGCAGAAAGCGGCGGAAGGAAATCGCCCGAGCTGGATTTCCGACATCAGGTCGCTGCACGAAGGCGGCATACAACGGGAGACCATGCCGACCTGGATCTTGATGGTCGTCCTGCTGGTCGGTTTCATCATCCTCCCGGCGCAAGTCGCCGAGGAAAAGGAAAAGAAGCTGCTTCTGGGCCTGCTCCAGACCCCGATACACGAGGTTCAATGGCTGATCGCCAAATTGATCCTGGGCATGGTCCTGATCATTACCGCGGTCCTGTTTCTTCACCTGCTGAGTAATTTCTGGCCGGTACATCTTTTCGACTACATCGCATTCATCGTCGCGGGCAGTTTTTGTTTCAGCGCCTACGGAATCTTTTTGGGGTTCCTGTGCCGCACTCAGGCAAGTGCCAGAACGCTGGGTGTCATCTTCTATTTGCCGCACCTGCTTCCTTCCGCGATGTCCGATGTCTCGGAAAAGCTGACCTCAGTCGCACCCTTCCTGCCGTCCTACGAGTTGTATCAACCCCTGCAATCC
>JBBRFZ010000046.1:0-18005 GCA_038241165.1 Burkholderiales bacterium
TTGCCCAGCCACAGCGGGTACTGCAGCAATAGCAGCAGGGCAACCAGTATCAGCGTGACCGCACGCATCAACCCAACTGGTAATACGCGTCGCGCCCCGGATAAGAGGCGGTGTCGCCCAGGTCTTCTTCAATGCGCAACAGCTGGTTGTATTTCGCCATGCGATCGGAGCGCGACATCGAACCGGTCTTGATCTGCAGCACGTTGGTGGCCACTGCGATGTCGGCGATGGTGCTGTCCTCGGTCTCGCCGGAGCGATGCGAGATCACGGCGGTATAACCTGCGCGCTTGGCCATCTCGATCGCCGCAAATGTTTCGGTCAGGGTACCGATCTGGTTGACCTTGATCAGGATCGAATTGGCTATGCCGCGCTTGATGCCTTCGCGCAGTATCTTGGTATTGGTCACGAAGATGTCGTCGCCGACCAGCTGGATGGTTTTACCGAGCCGGTCGGTCAGCATTTTCCAGCCGTCCCAGTCGTGCTCGCTCATTCCGTCCTCGATGCTGATGATGGGATACTTGTCCACCCAGGTTGCATAAAGGTCGACCATCTGCGCTGATGTCAGGGCCAGCTTGTCCGCCTTCAGATGGTACTTGCCATCCTTGTAGAATTCGGATGCCGCCGGATCCATACCGATCGCCACATCCGTGCCCGGTATGTAGCCCGCCGCCTCGATCGCTTCGACGATGACTTTCAATGCCGCTTCGTTGGAGCCCAGTGCCGGGGCGAAACCGCCTTCATCGCCGACTGTGGTCGGCAAACCGCGCTTGTGCAATACCGCTTTCAGGGCATGAAACACTTCCGCACCACAACGCAATGCTTCACGAAAACTCTGCGCACCAACCGGGATGATCATGAATTCCTGCATGTCCGAACCACCCGTCGCATGTGCGCCGCCATTGATCACATTCATCATGGGCACGGGCATTTCCATGCGGGCAGCACCGCCGAGATAGCGATACAACGGCAAGCCGCTTTCTTCGGCAGCGGCACGCGCTACGGCCATCGATACCGCCAGGATCGCGTTCGCGCCAAGGCGCGCCTTGTTTTCCGTACCGTCCAGCTCGATCATGGCCTGGTCGATGAAGGCCTGCTCGGCGGCATCCAGGCCGATGATCGCTTCCGCGATTTCGGTGTTCACGTTCTCCACAGCTTTCAGGACGCCCTTGCCCAGATAGCGCTGCTTGTCACCATCGCGCAACTCGATCGCTTCCTTCTCGCCGGTGGACGCGCCGGACGGCACTGCGGCACGCCCCATCACGCCAGATTCCAGCAATACGTCCGCTTCCACGGTGGGGTTGCCGCGCGAATCCAGAATCTCGCGGGCGATCACATCAACTATTGCACTCATTATTTTTACCTTCTTCCTTCTTCTAAACGTTTTTCAAATCAATTTTTTCTTCAATCAGCCCCTGCAGCTTGACCGTTTGGTCCAGCACTTTCAGCGTTTCCAGCAACGCCTTCAAATGCCCGAGCGGGAACGCGTTCGGCCCGTCGGACAATGCTTTGGATGGATTGGGATGCGTTTCCATGAACAGGCCGGAAACCCCCGCCGCGACCGCGGCACGCGCCAGTACCGGCACGAACTCGCGCTGCCCGCCGCTGACCGTTCCCTGCCCGCCCGGCAATTGCACCGAGTGGGTCGCATCGAACACCACCGGGCAACCGGTGTTGCGCATCACCGCCAGCGAGCGCATGTCCGACACCAGATTGTTGTAGCCGAATGACGCCCCCCGTTCGCACACCATGATGTTGTCGGCGCCGCTGGCCTCTCGCGCTTTTTCCACCACGTTCTGCATGTCCCACGGCGACAGGAATTGTCCCTTCTTTATATTCACCGGGCGGCCGCATTTTGCAGCCGCGTGAATGAAATCGGTCTGACGACAAAGAAATGCCGGGGTCTGTAACACATCCACCACTGCCGCGACCGGTGCGATCTCATCGATACTGTGCACGTCGGTCAACACCGGCACACCCAATTGCGCTTTGACTTCGCCAAGGATCTTAAGCCCCGCATCCAGGCCGAAGCCGCGAAAGGATTTTCCGGAACTGCGATTGGCTTTGTCATAGGACGATTTGTAGATGAAGTTTATCTGCAACTCATTGCAGATTTCTTTCAGCTTCCCGGCAGTGTCCATCGCCATCTGCTGCGACTCGATCACACAGGGTCCGGCTATCAGGAACAGCGGCTGGTCTAAACCGACATCAAATCCGCACAGCTTCATAATTCGACAACCTCAGTTAGATGTCGGATGCGCCCTACCAGCCCCGCATGCTCCGCACTGCCGTGTCCGGGCTGCACATCGAAATTGCAAAGTTTCACGCCGCCGCCTCATGATCGTGATTCGCAACTTCACCATTCGAGGTTTCAGTGGCTGGCAGCATTACCCGCACCGCCGCTGCGCGCACCGTGTTCATGCCGCCACCTTATCTTTATTTTTTGTGGTCTGGCGTTGCAAAGCTGCTTCCACAAAGGATTTGAACAGTGGATGTCCGCCACGCGGGGTGGAGGTGAATTCTGGATGAAACTGTACCCCCATGAACCAGGGATGCATGGATTGCGGCAATTCCATGATCTCGGGCAGATCCTCGCTGGGTGTGCGCGCTGAAATGATCAGCCCGGATTTTTCCAGTTCGGGGACGTAATGGTTGTTGACTTCATAGCGATGGCGGTGGCGTTCGTTCACTTCATCGCCGTAAATGCGTTGCGCCATGGTGCCGGATTTGATCGGGCAACGCTGTGAACCGAGGCGCATGGTCCCGCCCAGGTCAGAGTCGTCGCTGCGTGTCTCGATCTTGCCGTCACGGTCGCGCCACTCGGTGATCAGCGCGACCACCGGATGCTCGGTATTCATGTTGAATTCGGTGCTGTTCGCATCGCCCATGCCCGCCACATGGCGCGCGAACTCGATCACCGCCAACTGCATGCCGAGGCAGATACCAAGATAAGGCACCTTGCTTTCGCGCGCATAGCGGATCGCGGCAATCTTGCCTTCCGTGCCGCGTTTGCCGAAGCCGCCCGGAACCAGTATCGCATCGAAATGTTCCAGCCCCTGTATGCCGTCGGTTTCAAGCATCTCGGAATCGATGTACTCGATATTCACCCTGGTCTGGGTATGTATTCCCGCGTGACGCAACGCCTCGATCAGCGACTTGTAGGATTCGGTCAGGTCGACATACTTGCCGACCATGCCGATGGTGATCAGATGCTGCGGATTTTCCAGTGCGGTCACCAGCTTTGACCATACAGACAGATCGGCAGGCGGCAGCTCCAGCCTCAGTTCTTCACAGACGATGCGATCCAGACCCTGCAGATTGAGCATTTGCGGCACTTTGTAGATGCTGTCCACGTCCCACATCGAGATCACCGCTTCTTCGCGTACATTGGCGAAAAGCGAAATCTTGGCACGCTCGTCATCGGGAATTTCCCTGTCGGCACGGCAGATCAGGGCGGTCGGAAAAATACCGATCTCGCGCAATTTCTGCACGCTGTGCTGCGTCGGCTTGGTCTTCAGCTCGCCTGCAGTGGCGATGTATGGAACCAGGGTGAGATGCACGTAAGCAACCTGGTTGCGTCCCATGCGCAAACCCATCTGCCGGGCGGCCTCGAGGAACGGCAACGATTCGATATCGCCGACCGTACCGCCGATTTCGATGATGGCAACATCGACATTGCCATCATGCGAGGCGGCTGCGCCACGCTCGATGAATTCCTGGATTTCGTTGGTGATATGCGGAATCACCTGAACCGTCTTGCCCAGATATTCGCCGCGCCTCTCCTTGCGGATCACGCTGTCGTATATCTGGCCGGTGGTGAAGTTGTTGGACTTGCGCATCTTGGCGGAAATGAAGCGCTCGTAATGCCCCAGATCAAGATCGGTTTCAGCACCGTCCTCCGTCACGAACACTTCCCCATGCTGGAACGGACTCATGGTGCCGGGATCGACGTTGATATAGGGGTCGAGCTTGAGCATCGTGACCCTGAGTCCGCGCGATTCAAGGATAGCTGCAAGCGAAGCGGCGGCGATGCCTTTCCCTAAAGAAGAGACAACGCCGCCGGTAATAAATATGTACTTAGTCATGGGGCGCGATGATACCGCAAAACCCCCTGCTATCAAAATCCGGAAGGGGGTTATTGCCCCCGCGGGTTTCAGGATAGCCTAATGCAACAACAGGGATTGCTGCACTGACACCGCACAAACCGACATCAGTGTGCCGGGTAGCAACCCGAGCAGCAGCAGCCCCAAGCCATTCAGGCTGATCAGCAACTGGGTATCTTGTTGGAAAACAATCGGTTCGTGACTTTCCGGTGCATCGAAATACATCAGTTTGACGATACGCAAGTAGTAGAACGCACCGATCAACGAGAACAAAACCGCCAGGACCGCCAGCCAGACGTGTCCGGATTGCACCACCGCATTCAGCACCGAAAATTTCGCGTAAAAGCCCACGGTGGGTGGTATCCCTGCCAAGGCAAACATCATCAGCAGCATCATGAAAGCGAGCCAGGGACTACGCTGGTTCAGGCCTTTGAAGTCGTTCAGCTTGTCCGCCTCGAATCCCACCCTGGACAGCAGCATGATCATACCGAACGCGCCCAGCGTCATCAGCACATAGATCACGGCGTAGAACATCGATGAGCCATAGCCTTCCGTGTCACCGCTGATGAATCCCAGTAGCAGAAAGCCCATGTGCGCAATGGTCGAGTAGGCCAGCATACGCTTCAGGTTGGTTTGCGCGATCGCAGCGATGTTACCGAGTGCCATCGAGGCGATGGACAGAATGATCAGCATGCCCGACCAGTGCTGCTCCAATGGTTGCAACCCCGTGACCAAAAGACGTGACACGAACGCGAAAACCGCAAGTTCGGGTGCCGTTCCGATCAGCATGGTCATCGCCGTCGGCGCGCCGTGATACACGTCCGGCAGCCACATGTGGAAGGGCACCACGCCAAGCTTGAAGGCCAGGCCGGACACCACGAACACCAGACCGAACACCATCAGAGTGTTGTTCGCATGACCGGATTGTATCGATTCAGACACCTTCCCCAGCTCCAGCGAACCGGTCGCGCCGTACAGCATGGACATGCCATACAACAGCAAGCCGGAAGCCAGCGCGCCAAGGATGAAATATTTCATCGCGGCTTCGGTAGCGATGGCCGAGTCGCGCTGCAATGCGACCATCGCATACAGGCTCAGGGAGAGCAGCTCCAGGCCGAGGTACAGGGTAAGGAAATGGTAGGCGGAAATCATCACCATCATGCCAAGTGTGGCAAACAGGGTCAGCGCCATGAATTCGCCGCTGAACAGACCGCGCACGGTGAGATACTGCCGTGAATAGACCAGCATCATCGAAACCGACAGGTAGGTCAGCAGCTTCAACACATCGGACATCAGATCGTCCACGAACATGTGGTTAAAGACCAGCGCCACACCGTTTACATGTGTGCCGACGGTGATCAGGGCACAACCCATCAGGGTGAGTTGCACCAGCATGTAAGTGATCAGCCTGCCGCTTTGCTTGATCAGCGTATCGGTTATCAGTATCACGCACGTCATGACCAGCAGGAAGATTTCCGCGCTGGCTGGCATCAAATTAGTCATCAAATCCATATTCATCTCAAACTCAGTCGTTATTCGTTAGTTATTCGGTAGGTCGGGTTAGCAGCTCTATCGCGTAACCCGACATAATCAGCAAAACGTCGGGTTACAGCGCAAAAACCTCGCCTAACCCGACCTGCGTAAACTCATGCCCTCCGGTCACGGCAGCTTGGAGCGTGCCGCATGTACCAGCAAATCGTTGACCGACACATGCAATATTTCACTGAACGGCAACGGGTACAGACCCATACCCAGCACGGCAACGGCCAGGATCGCGAAAATGACTTTTTCGCGCGTGGTGATATCGGTCAGCTTGGCAACATTCGCATTGGCCACCGCGCCGAAGATCACCCGTTTGTACATCCACAGCGTGTAGGCCGCACCGAAGATCAGCGTGGATGCGGCGGCAAAGGCATACCAGAAATTCGCTTTCACCGCGCCGAGTACCACCATGAATTCACCGACGAAGCCGCTGGTACCCGGCAGGCCGACGTTGGCCATCGAAAACAGCATGAAGAATGCGGCAAACACCGGCATGGTGTTGGCAACACCACCATAGTCGGCAATATTGCGCGAGTGCATCCGGTCATACAGCACACCGATACACAGAAACAGTGCGCCCGACACGAAGCCGTGCGAAATCATCTGCAGCAGCGCGCCTTCCATGCCGTAGGCATTGAAGATGAACAGGCCCAGCGTGACGAAACCCATATGGGAGATCGACGAGTATGCCACCAGTTTTTTCATGTCGGTCTGGGTAAGCGCCACCAAGAAGATATAAACCACCGCAATCAGCGACAGCGCAATCATCACGCCAGCCAGACGATGGCTGGCATCCGGCACGATCGGTATGGAAAAACGCAGAAAGCCGTATGCACCGACCTTTAGCATGATTGCCGCCAGGATCACCGAGCCGCCGGTGGGTGCTTCCACGTGGGCATCCGGCAACCAGGTATGCACCGGGAACATCGGCACCTTCACCGCAAAGGCAAAGAAGAACGCGATGAAGATCAGAATCTGCGCGGTCATTGGAATCGCGACCCGCTGGAAATCGAGTATCTCGAAGCTGCCGCCGGAGTGGTTGTACAGGTAGATCAATGCGACCAGCATCAGCAGCGAACCCAGCAAAGTGTAGAGGAAGAACTTGACTGCAGCATAGACACGATTGGCACCGCCCCACACACCGATGATCAGGAACATCGGAATCAGCATGGCTTCCCAGAACACATAGAACAGGATCGCATCCAGTGCGGCGAACACGCCTATCATGATCCCGGACATGATCAGGAATGATGCCATGTATTGCGCGACACGCTTCTCGATCACACGCCATCCGGCAAGCACCACGATGGGCGTGAAGAAGGAAGTGAGCAGAATGAACAGCACCGAAATGCCGTCAATTCCGAGGTGATAATGGATGTTGAAGCGTGCGATCCAGCTGTGCATCTCGACAAACTGCATCTGCGACGTGTCGCGCATAAAACCGGTATACAGCGGGATCGTCACCAGGAAACCCAGCACCGAGCCAACCAGGGCCAGAATGCGCGCTAACGGGGCATTCTTGTCATCGCCGGTAGCCAACACCAGAATGCCGAACAGAATCGGCAACCAGATCGCTACACTAATCACAGGTAATCCAAAAACCATGCTGTTATTCCTTTACTTTCTCGCTGCCAACTTCAAATCACTTGTCATTCAAGGAAACCTCTAAAACCAGTTCCGCACCGTCAGCAACACGAACACGCCGATGATCATGGAAAACGCATAGTGATAGATATACCCGGACTGGAGACGCCGCAGCACTCCGGAAAACAGGCCGATTACCTTTGCCGTACCATTCACCATCAACCCATCGATCAGCTTGATGTCGCCGAAATTCCACAGAAAGCGGCTCGTTCCGCGCGCCCCGCCGGCAAAGAACCAATCATAGAAGCGGTCGAAGTAATATTTGTTATCCAGCAGGGTATAGATGAAGCTGAAACGCTTTTGCAGCGCGGCCGGATAGTCCGGGCGTTTCATGTAGAACACCCACGCCGTCAATACGCCCGACAAAGCAATCCAAAGCGGGTACCCGTACAGGGCGTGTAAAACCATTGCAAACGCCCCGTGAAAGTCGGTAGCCAACTCTGTCATGACGGGATGTTCAGCCGAAATATAAATGGAATTTTTAAAATAATTTCCGAACAGTATCGGTTCGATGGTGAAATAGCCGATGAATACCGACGGGATAGCCAGCAGGATCAGCGGCAGGGTAACCACCCATGGCGATTCATGCGGCTTCTGGCCCGGTGCGAGTCCATGGTGCGTGTCATGCCCTGCATCGTGATTGTGATTTGCTTTACCGAAGCGCTCCTTGCCATGGAATACCAGGAAGTACACGCGGAATGTATAGAATGCGGTGACGAAGACGCCCGCCACCACCGCAAAATAGGCAAACCCCGCACCCGGCAGGTGTGACAGCTGGACCGCCTCGATGATGCTGTCCTTGGAATAGAACCCGGAGAAGAAAGGTGTGCCGATCAGGGCCAGCGAGCCCACCAGAAAAGTGATCCAGGTGATCGGCATGTATTTCCTGAGACCGCCCATGTTGCGTATGTCCTGATCGTGGTGCATGGCCATGATCACGCTACCCGCAGCCAGGAACAGCAGCGCCTTGAAGAAGGCGTGGGTCATCAGGTGGAAGATTGCCACCGAGTAAGCGGAAGCACCCAGCGCCACGGTCATGTAACCGAGTTGCGACAGGGTCGAATAGGCGATGACCCGTTTGATATCGTTCTGGATCATGCCGATGAAACCCATGAACAGTGCGGTGATCGCGCCGATTACCATGACGAATGACAGCGCGGTATCCGACAGCTCGAACATGGGTGACATGCGCGCCACCATGAAAATCCCGGCGGTTACCATCGTGGCGGCGTGGATCAGCGCGGAGATCGGTGTCGGACCTTCCATCGAATCGGGCAGCCAGACATGCAACGGAAATTGTGCCGATTTACCCATCGCGCCGATAAACAGCAAAATGCATATTGCAGTAAGCAGATTCACCGACATGCCCGGGATAGGTGCCATGTCATGGGCGTGCGCGGCCGCATTGGCAAACACTGCCGAATAATCCAGTGTGCCGAACACCATCAGGATCAGGGCGATGCCCAGCAGAAAACCGAAGTCTCCGACGCGATTCACCAAAAAGGCTTTCAGGTTGGCGTAGATCGCGGTTGGCCGGTCGTACCAGAATCCGATCAGCAGGTAGGAAACCAAGCCCACTGCTTCCCAGCCGAAGAACAGCTGCATGAAATTATTGGCCATGACCAGCATCAGCATCGAGAAGGTGAACAGTGAGATGTAACTGAAAAACCGCACGTAGCCCGGATCTTCTTTCATGTACCCGATGGTGTAGATGTGCACCATCAGCGACACAAAGGTGACCACCAGCATCATCACGACGGTCAGGCTGTCGATCAGGAAACCGACCTGAAACCTCGCATCTCCCGAGGTCAGCCAGGTATAGACAGAGCCGTTGAACCCGTGACCCTGCTGGACATCATTGAAAATCGCCACAGAAGCAAAGAAGGAAACCGCCACCAGCGCAATCGCGATGCGATGCGACCAGACGCGGCCCAGCCACTTGCCGAACAAACCGGCAACGATTGCCCCGGCCAACGGAGCCAGCGGAACCAGCAGATAAAGATTTTGCATGCTCATATGGATGCCTCTAGAAATTCGTTTTGCGGGATGAGGCGCAAGGAGCCGCACATAACCAACGACTTGCCCGCTTGCGGGCTTAGTCGAATGGCTAGTAGTTCCATCAGCGAGCAACGAGACATATCAGCTAGATAGGCGAGAAGCGAGTGAGCACGCGACGCCGCGAGCGTGAGGGTCGCTGCGCAGTAGCGGGGCACCCGACGGCCTACTCCTTGCGGGTGGATTCGCCTGTAAAATGGATTTATAGAGGTATCCATGCGCATCAACCTTTCAGACTATCCAGATCATCTACATCAATGGTGTTCAGATTGCGGAACAGCACCACCAGAATCGCCAGACCGATGGCGGCCTCGGCTGCGGCCACGGTCAGAATGAAGAATACAAAGATCTGTCCGGCGGTATCGTTCAAATAATGTGCAAACGCCAGGAAATTGGTATTCACCGCCAGCAGCATCATTTCGATCGCCATCAGCAGCACGATCAGATTCTTGCGATTCAGAAAGATACCGACCACGCTGATGGCGAACAGCACGGCACTCAGTACCAGATAATGCGACAGTGTTATCACTCTTCCGCTCCCCCTAGATTGGTTTAATCTTTACGTACAGATTTCATCGGAATAATACGCAAACGATCCGTCTTTTTCACCGCAATCTGTTCGGAGACCACCTGCGATTTGGAATCCTTGCGACGGCGCAAGGTCAGTGCAATCGCGGCTACCATTGCCACCAGCAAAATCACAGCGGCAATCTCGAACGGATATACGTATTCGGTATAGAGCAAACGCCCCAATTCTTTGGTATTGCTGTAATCGGCGGCATGTTTCACGGCAACCATCCCGCCGGAAGTTTTCGAAGAGCCCAGCACCCAGATCATCTCGAATGCCATCAATCCGGCCAATCCCGCGCCAAATGGCAGCCAGCGCCAGAATCCTTCGCGCAGCCGCACCAGGTTGATGTCCAGCATCATCACCACGAACAGGAACAGCACCATCACCGCGCCCACATACACCAGCACCAGCACGATGGCGAGAAACTCGGCTTCAAGCATCAGCCAAATACCTGCGGAACTGATGAACGCCAGCACCAGAAACAACACTGCATGCACCGGATTGCGCGAGGTGATCACGCCCAGTGCGGCAAATACGATCAACGCTGCAAACATATAAAACGTGATGGCTTCAAAATTCATTAACTTGCCCTTTTAATCATTTGGTGGCGAGAAGGGGAAGAGTGAAGGGAGAAGGGCAAACCTATCGCCGCTTTGCGCTTTTCACTCTTCCCTCTTCTCCCTTTACCCTTTACCATCATTCCTTACCGGTACTTGGCATCCGCCGTTCTGTCTCTGGCAATCTGCTCTTCGTATTTGTCGCCCATTGCCAGCAGCATCGGCTTGGTGTAATACAGGTCGCCGCGCTTCTCGCCGTGATACTCGAATACCCGTGTCTCGACGATTGCATCCACCGGGCAGGCTTCTTCGCAGAATCCGCAGAAGATGCACTTGATCAGGTCGATATCGTATTGCGTGGTGCGGCGTGTGCCGTCCTCGCGCTCCGCCACCTCGATCTTGATTGCCAGCGCGGGACAGACCGCCTCGCACAGCTTGCAGCCGATACAGCGCTCTTCGCCGTTGGGGTAACGGCGCAGCGCATGCAGGCCGCGGAACCTGAAGCTCTGCGGGGTTTTTTCCTCGGGGAACTGGACCGTGATCTTGCGCGCGAAAAAATACTTACTCGTCAGCGCCATGCCCTTGACCAGGTCGTAAAGCAGGAAGGTCTTGAAGAAATTCTTGATCATTTGCATATTCGTCTCCTCCGCCTTTTACCAGACCCAGAGCGATGTCTGCATCCAAGCCGCAATCACCACCACCCAGATAATGGTGAGCGGGATGAACACTTTCCAGCCCAGGCGCATCAGCTGGTCATAACGGTACCGCGGAAAGGTCGCGCGGAACCAAAGAAACAGAAACAAGACGAAGGCGACCTTGCCCAGCAGCCAGATGAAGCTGTCCGGCAGGAACGGCAACGGCGACAACCAGCCGCCCAGAAACATGATCGAGGTCAGAAAAGCGATCAGGATCATGTTGGCATATTCAGCCAGGAAAAACACCGCGAACGCCATCCCGGAATACTCCACATGGAAGCCCGCGACGATCTCCGATTCTCCCTCGGCCATGTCGAACGGCGCGCGGTTTGTCTCCGCCACGCCGGAGATCAGATACACCAGGAACATCGGGAACAGCGGAATCACATACCAGTTCAGCGCACCCATGCTGCCATGCTGGCCGCGCACAATGTCGGTCAAATTCATGCTTTGCGATACCATCAGCACGCACACCAGCGCGAAGCCCATGGCGATCTCGTAGGACACGATCTGTGCAGCCGAGCGCACCGCGCCGATGAAGGCATATTTTGAATTGGATGCCCAGCCGGCGATGATGATGCCGTATATTCCCAGTGAGGTCATCGACAAGAGGTAGAGTAAACCGGCATTGAGATTGGTCAGCGCCATGCCTTCATCGAACGGCACCACCGCCCATGCCGCCAGTGCCGGGGCAAAAGCCATGGTCGGCGCGAAAACGAACAGGAACTTGCTTGACCCTGTCGGAATGATGATTTCCTTCATGAACAGTTTCAAGCCGTCGGCGATCGGTTGCAGCAGGCCGAAATAACCGACGCGATTCGGGCCGATACGGATCTGCATGTAGCCGATGACCTTGCGTTCCGCCAGTGTCAGATAGGCAACCCCGCCCAAAAGCGGCAATATGATCGCCATAATCTTGACCAGCGTCCACAACAGCGGCCAGACCGGCTTTATGAAACCCCACAGCGTGTCCCAGAGTCCGAACAGGTTCCAGAACCATTGGAAGAAATGCAGTACCAGTGCTTCCATCATGCACGCTCCACGGTAATCGTGCCGAACATCGCACCCAGTTCTGCCGTCGCCGGATGGCCCGCCGCCACGCGTGCGGTCGCAACAGGCATGCTGTCATCCGCCCGGACCACCAGGTGGATGCTTGCGTTACCCTGAATCACTTTTGCCGTATCTCCGGATTGCACACCCAGCTTGTGCAACTCACTGCTGTGCATCACCACGCACGGGGTTGCCGCATCGTGTGTCAAATGCAGCGACGCTGCGCGACGCACCACCGCATCGGCAGAGTAGATGGGAACATCGCTGACGCGCTGCAGACCCTGGTTGTTGCCGCTTGCCGTGGTTTGCACGGCAACACCCGCGATATGGTTGTTCAGCTTGTCGGCTATGCCCTTCTCGTCCCCCGGCAATATTTCGTCGCGCACCGCCTCGCCGGTATCCTGTTCGAATCCCGGCAGTTGCAGCAGGTTGCCCATAACACGCAACACCTTCCATGCCGGACGCGCTTCGCCCAACGGCTTGACCGCACCCCTGAAACTTTGTATGCGCCCTTCGCTGCTGACAAAGGTGCCGGAAGTTTCCGTGAACGGTGCGATGGGCAACATCACATCGGCGTAATCAGCCGCGCGGTGTTTGTACGCGGACAATGCCACCACCATGTCGGCGGCGTACATCGCTGTGATCGCCTGCTGCGGATCATGCAAGTCGAGTTCCGGCTCGACATTCAGCAGGATATAAGCCTTGCGCGGCGATGCCAGCATTTGCACGGCATTCATTTCCTTCGCGCCGGATGGTATGGCCCCGGCCAGATAACCGCCGACACTGTTCGCCGCTTCGCCCAGATAGCCGAACTTTGCCGCACACAATGCGGCGATCTGTTCGGCCAGCACGGCAATCTGTGCAGCCTGCGGATGTTGTTGCGCGAAATTGCCCAGCAGGACAGCTGCACGCTCGCCGCTCGCCAGACTGCGGGCAATGTCAACCGCCTGCGCAGTCGGTTGCACGGCATCAGTGACCTTCTGCATATCGCCGGACAGCGTCACTGACTTTTCAGCCGCCAGCGCCTTCAGGATTTGCGCCAGACTGTTCGCCAGCTCGTTCGGTGCAACGATGGACTTGTTCTTTACCGGCATCAGCAAATCATCGTCGCTCGCATGCACGATGTTGGCTTGCGCACCGTGCTTGACGGCCTGACGCACGCGACTTGCCAGCAGGGGGTGGTCTTTGCGCAGGAAGCTGCCGACGATCAGAAAACGGTCCCGGGTATTGATATCTGCGACTTGCATGCCCAGCCAGGGTGCGCCTGCAAGCTTGCCGTCCGCGCTGAAATCCGACTGGCGCAAACGGAAATCCACATTGCCGCTGCCCAGACCGCGCACCAGCTTCTGCAGCAAATACAGTTCTTCCAATGTGCTGTGCGGCGTCGCAAGTGCAGCGATTTGATCGGCACCGGCCGTACTGCTGATCTGGCGCAAGCCGTTCGCCACATACTCCAGCGCAACCTGCCATTCAACCTCGATCCACTTGCCGTCCTGTTTCAGCATCGGCCTGGTCAGGCGCTCGGGCGCGTTGAGTCCTTCATAGCTGAATCTGTCCTTGTCGGAAAGCCAGCATTCGTTGATGGCTTCGTTTTCGACCGGCAAGACACGCATCACCCTGTTGTCCATGACCTGCACCGCCAGATTGGAACCGAGGCCATCGTGCGGGCTGACCGACTTGCGCCGCGACAACTCCCAGTTGCGCGCAGTGTAGCGGAACGGTTTGCTGGTCAGTGCCCCGACCGGACACAGGTCGATCATGTTGCCGGACAACTCGGAATCGACCGAACTGTTCACAAAACTCATGATTTCGGAATGCTCTCCGCGGAACGCCATGCCCAATTCCATCACCCCGCCTATTTCCTGCCCAAATCGCACGCAACGCGTGCACTGGATACAGCGGTTCATTTCTTCGGTTGAAATCAGCGGACCGATGTCCTTGTGCATCACACTGCGCTTGGGTTCCTGGTAACGCGATGCGCTACCGCCGTAACCCACGGCCAGATCCTGAAGCTGGCATTCGCCGCCCTGGTCGCAGATCGGGCAATCGAGCGGATGATTGATCAGCAGAAACTCCATCACGCCCTGCTGTGCCTTGACCGCCATTTGCGAATGGGTATGCACCTTCATGCCTTCCGCAACCGGGGTCGCGCAGGCCGGCATCGGTTTCGGAGCCTTCTCGATTTCAACCAGGCACATGCGGCAATTGGCCGCGATGGAAAGTTTCTTGTGGTAACAAAAGTGCGGTATATAAACACCGAGCTTGTTCGCCGCGTCCATCACCGTGGAACCGCGCTCGCTCTCGACCTGCTTGCCATCAATTTCAATGTTGATCATTACTCACCTTTAATTGGACAAGAGTGAAGGGATAAGGGATAAGGGTAAAACCTCCGCGCTGCTGTTACCCTTATCCCTTCACCCTTGTCCCTTACCCATATTTTTACACCAAGCAGCGCTTGTGTTCGATGTGATATTCGAATTCGTCGCGAAAATGCCTGAGCATACCCTGCACCGGCCAGACTGCAGCCTCGCCCAGTGCACAGATCGTGCGTCCGGCAATGTTCTCGCCCATGCTTAACAACAACTCGATATCTTCCTTGCGCCCCTCGCCATGTTCGATACGGTGCAGGATGCGATACAGCCAGCCTGTGCCTTCACGGCACGGCGTGCATTGACCGCAGGATTCCTCGTAGTAGAAGTAGGACAAGCGTTCCAGCGCGCGCACCATGCAGGTGGTGTCGTCCATGATGATCACCGCGCCGGTGCCCAGCATCGAACCCGCCTTGGCAATGGAATCGTAGTCCATGTCCAGATCCATCATGATTTCGCCCGGTAACACCGGCATGGATGAGCCGCCCGGGATACAGGCTTTCAGTTTGCGTCCGCCACGCATGCCTCCCGCCATTTCCAGCAGTTTCTTGAACGGCGTTCCCAAAGGGACTTCGAAGTTGCCCGGGTTATTCACATGGCCGGAAACCGAAAACAGCTTGGTGCCGCCGTTGTTGGGCCGGCCCAGTTGCATGAATGCCTGGCCGCCGTTGCTGATGATGTAGGGGATGCTGGCAAAGGTTTCGGTATTGTTGATGGTGGTCGGCTTGCCATACAGACCAAAACTGGCCGGGAACGGCGGCTTGAAGCGCGGCTGGCCTTTTTTGCCCTCGATGGATTCCAGCAATGCCGTTTCTTCTCCGCAGATATACGCGCCATAACCCAGATGGTTGTGCAGATCGAAACTGAAGTCCGAACCCAATATATTGTTGCCCAGGTAACCGGCGGCACGCGCCACCTCGCAGGCCTCTTCCATGCGCTCATAGGCCTCGTAGATCTCACCGTGCACATAGTTGTAACCGGTCTTGACCCCCATCGCATAAGCGGCGATGGCCATACCCTCGATGAGCAGATGCGGGTTATAGCGCAGAATGTCCCAGTCCTTGCAGGTACCCGGCTCGCCTTCATCCGAATTGCAGACGATATATTTTTCGCCCGTGTAGTCTTTCGGCATGAAGCTCCACTTCAACCCGGTAGGGAAGCCCGCGCCGCCCCTGCCTCGCAATGCCGACGCCTTGACCTCGGCGATGATCTCTTCCGGCGACATCTTTTCGGTCAGCACCTTGCGCAACGCCTGGTAACCGCCGACCTTGAGATAGTTTTCCAGCGTCCAGGGCTGGTCGAAATCCATCGTGGTCAAAATGACCGGGCCGCTCATGCCGGTACTATTCATGATTGGTCCAGCTCCGCTAAAATTTGGTCGATCTTCTCCGTCGTCAGACGGCCGCACATTCTTTTATTGTTGATGGTGAACAACGGCGCATCTATACACGCTCCCATGCATTCGCCCTCGAGCAAACCGTATTTACCATCCGCAGTCATCTCACCCAGGCCGATGCCCAGTTTGCTTTTAAGATACGCAACAGTTTCATTGGCACCGCCCAACTGGCAGGACAGATTGGTACACACCGTGATGGTGTGCTTGCCCATGGGTTTGAGGTTATACATGTGATAAAAAGTCGCCACCTCGTACACTGCTACCTGTGGCATACCCAGATATGATGCGATATCTGTCATATCCTCTGTGGCGATCCAGCCCTTTTCGTCCTGCACAAAACGCAATGCGGACATCACCGCGGACTGTTTTTGATCCGCCGGATATTTCTTCAACTCGCGGTTTATTTTTGATTGAACCTGATCAGACAACATCAAAAATACCTCTGGAAATTCGTTTCTTCGGGATGGCAGGCCGGACACGGCGA
This sequence comes from Burkholderiales bacterium, assembly GCA_038241165.1. Classification (GTDB taxonomy): domain Bacteria; phylum Pseudomonadota; class Gammaproteobacteria; order Burkholderiales; family Gallionellaceae; genus Gallionella. Next base: position 16,464 of record JBBRFZ010000046.1, read on the forward strand.
TGCGAAGCATTCGGGGCGGGCAGGCCTGCTGCTTCGCGCTCCCGCACCGGAGGGCTCCGCCCCACCGTGTCGCGCGAGCACCGCAAGGAGCCGCACATAACCAGCGACTTGCCCGCTTGCGGGCTTATAACCAACCACTTGGCAACCGTCTTTGGGTTGCTTAGTGGGATGGCTAGTTGTTTTATCAGTCGAATGGCTATAACCAATGACTTGTCCAGCGTCTTTTGCTGGGTTAGTCAGATGGCTAGTAGTCATATCAGTAGTTCCATCAGCGAATGTCGAAGACATATCAAATTGACAGGCACACCCGCGAGGGGTAGGCCGCGCGGTACCCGTAGCTGAAGCTACGACCGCTGCGCACAGGAATGAGCGAGCACGCGACGCCGCGATTCGCCCGAAAAACGGATTTGCATAGGTGTTCATCAGCGGTCCACCTCGCCAAAAACGATGTCCTGAGAACCGATGATGCTCACCACATCCGCAATCATATGACCGCGCACCATTTCATCCAGCGAGCTGAGGTGTGCAAAGCCGGGCGCGCGTATCTTCATGCGATACGGCTTGTTCGCGCCGTCTGAAATCAGGTAAATACCGAACTCTCCCTTGGGATGTTCGACGGCTGCATAAGCCTCGCCGGCAGGTACATGCATCCCCTCGGTGAACAGTTTGAAATGGTGGATGAGCTCCTCCATGTTTTCCTTCATGGATTCCCGCAGCGGCGGCGCGAATTTGTGGTTGCCTGTCATCACCGGACCGGGATTGCCACGCAGCCAATTGATACATTGTTTGATAATGCGGTTGGACTGGCGCATTTCCTCGATGCGCACCAGATAGCGGTCATAGGTATCACCTGTCTTCCCGACAGGAATATCAAAATCCATCCTGTCGTATACCTCATAGGGCTGCTTCTTGCGCAAATCCCATTCGACTCCGGAACCGCGCAGCATCGGACCGGTAAAACCAAGAGCCAGCGCACGTTCAGGTGTGACCACACCAATGCCCACGGTGCGTTGTTTCCAGATGCGGTTATCCGTCAGCAGGGTTTCATATTCATCCACGAACCCGGGAAAGCGATTGCTAAAGTCTTCCAGAAAATCGAGTAGCGAACCCTGGCGATTCTTGTTGAGCTTTTTGACAGCTGCAGCGTTGTGGATTTTGGACGCCTGATATTGCGGCATGCTATCGGGCAGATCCCGGTACACGCCGCCGGGGCGATAGTAAGATGCATGCAAACGCGCGCCGGATGCGGCTTCATACACATCCATCAAATCCTCACGCTCGCGGAAACAGTAAAGAAATACGGTCATCGCACCGATATCCAGCCCGTGTGCCCCCAGCCACAACAGGTGATTCAGCAGACGGGTGATTTCATCGAACATTACGCGTATATATTGCGCACGCAACGGCACCTCTATGCCGGCCAGTTTTTCGACCGCCAGCACATATGCATGCTCGTTACTCATCATCGATACGTAATCAAGCCTGTCCATGTAGGGCAGGGCTTGCAGATAGGTCTTGTGCTCGGCGAGTTTTTCGGTGGCC
>JBBRFZ010000047.1:0-17994 GCA_038241165.1 Burkholderiales bacterium
GCTTACCATGTTCATAGAAATCGATATAACCTTTCTCGATGGTATGCGCGCCACCAACCCCGGTTCCCCAGGAGACACCATAGTCATCCGATCCGGCATCGGTACGTGGCAGGCCCGCATCATCCCATGCTGAAAATGCGGCTGAGATACCAAGTTGGCTGTAGCGGTCCGTCAAGCTGGACAAAGAGCGGCCAATCGCCTGATCCGGATTGAACTGCGGACAAACAACAGCTGGCTGTGCGATCGGCGAAGAGGACGAAGTATGGCGATACAGACTAACGGCAGATTTACCCTGCATGATACTGTCGAAAAAATCTTCCGTGTTGCCACCAAAGGGGTTAACCAATCCGACACCAGTAACAGCGACTCTCCGTTTCGACGATTTACTCATTTACAAGAAGAGGTTTGAATTTTTCGATGAGATCGACCAATTGGCCAACTGTTTCAGGCATCTGCACATTATTCGGCAAATGAATGTCATATTTTTCTTCTATTTCAAACATCATTTCAAGCACAGCCAGAGAGTCCAACCCAATATCATTGAGTTTGCTTTCTAATGCCAAGCTATCGGGCGGATTGTCAACGTGTTCCTTGACATACTGTGTTATTAATTCAAGCGTATTCATAAATTGCCACGATTTTCTCAGGTCTAATGTTCTTTCTAGATACTAACAAAGTTGGTCTAACACAACAATGAGTTACGGAAAATATCCAACGTGTAGCTCAACAACCAAAGTAAAACAATGGTAAATATTTATTTTTTTCGCACATTTCCAGTTAGCTTGTTTATTATCGCATCAGTATTGAAATGTAGGCTCTGATTACAGATTACAGAGCGACCTATTTTGGCGCCGGTTTGGAAGCCGTCATTCTACAATCTCTACGAATGTTACTCAGAGCTGAAAGACGTTCCTTTCCCTGGCCGAAAAGTCATTTTTTGTGCACCAATGCCGCCTTGATATCCACCTTGACCTCGGCGCCCAGCCATTTTGTGTTCGTCCAATCCCCCATGCCTATGCCGTATAGCAACCGGTCCAGTGTGATCGATCCGGAGAGCGATAGCTTGCCATTGGCTTGCTGTGACTTGAGCACGACATCCACCTCGCGTCGGTTGCCCTTTATTGCTAGCGTGCCGTGCACGGTATAGGCGTCACCTTGCGACTGTACCGAGGAACTGGTGAAAGTGACGCTGGAAAACTTGTCAACATCGAAGAAATCCTCTTTCATTAAATTTGCGTCAAGTTCAGGCAGGCCAGTGTCCACCGATGCCGGGTCTAGCGTGGCGTCGATGCGAGTGATGCGATCCTGAGTGAGGCATACTTCACCGGAAAAGCGGCGGAAATTGCCGATGTAAGGCGCTCCCGCCTGCAGCACGTGGAACGTCACCTCTCCGTCCGTCGCACTGGCGGTATAGCACTCCTCGGCCGCGAAGACTGGCGCATTTAAGGCTGTAAGCAGCAATATCCATCGCAGCAATTATTTATTCTCCCGCCATCCAACAGGCAGCATACGCTGCACTACATTGTCTCGTAACACAAAAGCGTGACGTGCTGCTGCGCCGATATGCCCGATCAGCAACAGCACCAGCAAGCCCACCAATCCATGATGCAATTCTTTAAACAGTGGTGCAAGTTCGGTGTTCTTGGCGATCAAGTCAGGTACCAGTATTAATCCGAACCAGTTGACCGACAAGCCGGCAGCCGACGCGTACAGCCAGCCGGCGAGCATGGCCAGCAGCGGGACGATATAGAGGACGCGGTGCATGGCAAGTGCGGCGCGACTTTCCCATGGCGAAAACGTGCCGGGCAACGGCGGCGGTGCATCGATCCATCTCCAGACCAGACGCAACAGAAACAGACCCAGAATCGTTATTCCCAGCGATTTGTGGTAAGACAACCACTGCAGCCTGGCGGGGCTAAACGGCAGATTGGCACCATACAGGCCCAGTGGAATCTGCACCAGTATGAGCGCTGCAACGCACCAATGCAGGACTTGCGCTATGATGCCGTATGCACTTTCTGAATTCAGCAATCTGGTCAAACTTGTCTCCCCGCTACGAAAAGTACTGTGCGCGTATGATAACGCACGATACTACTGGCGCAGTATTTCTGGCAGCGCTATTCGCCGTTGCGCTGACTGCTTGTCAGACGCTGCCGCTGACTAAAACCGTATCGCCGGCACCCCAGGCAGACATGCCGACATCACACACCGGGAAACGCTACATCGTCGACCCACAGGCATCCGAGATACGTCTCCTCGTTTATCGTGACGGCCCAATGGCGCGTTTTGGCCACAATCACGTAATGATCGGTCAAGTGCGAGGAGAACTCGACGTATCCGATTCCACAGCCACCAGCGGCTTTCGACTAGAAATTCCCGTTGAATCCTTTGTGGTCGATGCCCCCTTGCCACGCGCCGAAGAAGGTGAGGAATTTTCCGCTCATGTCTCCGACCAGGCACGCAAGGGCACCCGCGACAATATGCTGGGCCCTGGTGTGCTGGATGCAGTACATTATCCAGAGATTCGTATCGAGTCTGACTCACTTGTCGGGCCGCGCTGGAATCCCAGTGTTACTGCACATATAACCGTGCGAGGTAACAGGAGCGAGCTAAAGTTTCCGGCCGCCGTTATCGAACAATCCGGTTCATTGACGGTGATCGCCGCATTTCACGTCCTCCAGTCCGACCTCGGCATCAAGCCCTTCTCAGTTCTTGGCGGTGCCATACGAGTAAAAGATTCCATCGATATTCGTGTGCGGCTGGTCGCACAGCCTGCGTCAAAATGAGTGGGAACAAGGGAAATATTGCTCTGCCAGAGGGGATGCTGTATTGGAAAATACTGACATCAGATGAGACTTGTTGGGACGGCTTGAGATTATACCTTGGTGCGAAAGGAGAGACTCGAACTCTCACGCCTTGCGGCGCTGGAACCTAAATCCAGTGCGTCTACCAATTCCGCCACTTTCGCGCTGATCTTTTCCAGCTTCGGCCGGATTATATCACTAACCCGCCGCTTTTATTTCGACCACCGAACGCCCGTGCAGCTTGCTTTGCAGCATCGACGGGAAAACCTGCGGCAACCCGGAGAACGGCACGACATGCGCGACCAGCCCTAACTGTTTCGGGCGCAAGCCTGTTGCCAGCCGTTGCCATATCTGGCGCCGCAACGGCATCGCCGTGGCGGCGGAATCGACCCCCAGCAACTTCACGCCGCGCAGGATGAACGGCAGCACCGTGGTATGCAGTTCGATGCCGCCCGCGTTGCCGAAGCTCGCGATCGCACCTTCCTGCTGCATGGTGCGCGTCAGCCATGCCAGCGTCTCGCCGCCCACCGCATCCAGCGCGCCCGCCCACTGCGATTTCTCCAGCGGGCGGGTGCCCATTGCCAGATCCTTGCGCGACAAAATCTCCGTCGCACCCAGCGATTTCAGGTAATCGTGCTCGGATTCTTTTCCAGTCAGCGCAACCACGTGATAGCCCAATTGTGCCAGCATTACGATAGCCAGACTGGCCACTCCGCCTGTCGCACCGGTTACGATCACCTTGCCGTTTTCGGGATGCAGATCGTTCTGTTCCAGTCGATGAATCGACAATGCTGCCGTGTATCCGGCTGTGCCCAATGCCATCGCATCGAACATCGTCAATCCCTGCGGCAACGGCACCACCCAGTCGGCAGGAATACGCACATATTCCGCATAACCACCGTCGTGCGCCACACCCATGTCATAGCCGGTCACCAGCACTTCGTCGCCCGTCTTGAAGCGGGTATCAGACGAACTGGCCACCGTACCCGAGACATCGATGCCGCCCACACAGGGGAACCGGCGTATCACCTTGCCCACACCGGTCGCGGCAAGCGCATCCTTGTAATTCACGCTGGAATACCGCGCCTGAATCACCACCTCACCCGGATCCAGATCGTCCAGCGTAAGCTCGACAAAACGCCCGGCGGATTTGCCGTCAACCTCAAAAATACGATACGCAGAAAATGATTTCATGAAATACCTTTCAATTTTTCTCATGAGGCTATTAAATTTGCGGACAAAACGTCGCGAGTGATAGCAGAACAAGGCGCGAGATAACGGACACGCGGGGTTTACAAATTGGTTCGTTACCTCGTGACCCCGCATTGTGAGCCATTGAGCAACACAGTTATGTCGAGCGCAGCAGTCTTGCTACTACAGATCCAGCAGAACCCTGCCGGGGTACTCCAGCGCTTCCTTGATGGTACCGAGAAATTGCACCGCTTCGCGCCCATCGATGATGCGATGGTCATAGGAAACTGCAAGATAGTTCATCGGCCGGATCACGATCTGGCCGTTTTCCACCACAGCCCTGTCCTTGGTGGCATGAATCCCGAGTATCGCGGCTTGCGGTGGATTGATGATCGGGGTGGAGAGCATCGAACCGAACACCCCCCCGTTGGAAATGGAAAAGGTGCCGCCGGTAAGTTCTTCCATCGTCAGCTTGCCGACCTTGGCGCGCGCACCAAAATCGGTGATCTGCTTTTCGATATCGGCCAATGACAATTTGTCCGCATCACGGATGATCGGTACGACCAGGCCGCGCTCGCTGCCGATAGCCACGCCGATATCGAAATAGCCGTGGTAGATGATGTCACTGCCATCTATAGAGGCGTTGACGATGGGGAATTTCTGCAGCGCCAGCAACGCAGCCTTGACGAAAAACGAGGAGAATCCCAGTTTGACACCGTGCTTCTTTTCGAACGCATCCTTGTAACGATTGCGCAGATCCATCACCGGCTGCATGTTGACCTCGTTGAAAGTGGTCAGGATCGCTGCATTCTGTTGCGATTGCAGCAGGCGTTCGGCAATACGCTGGCGAATGCGTGTCATCGCCACGCGCTGTTCGGGACGATTGCCGGAAGGCGCAATGCCAGGTACGGATTGCAGCTCGTTGCGATCTGTCAACTGCGCTTTGGAAACTTGCTGCATTGCATTCATCACATCATCCTTGGTGACACGCCCGCTGCGTCCGCTACCCTGCAGGCTGCCGGCATCGACCTCATGTTCCCGCGCCAGTTTGCGCACCGAGGGCGGCACGGCGCCACCCGCGGTTGCCTGTGGCGTTGCCTTTGGTGCCGCCGGTTTGGCTGTCGCCGCGGTGGTATCGATCTGTGCAATCAGTTCTTCGCTTGCGACTTTTTCGCCATTCCCCCTGATGATATTGCTCAGCACGCCGCTCTTTGAAGCGGGCAATTCAAGCACCACCTTATCGGTTTCCACGTCGATCAGGTTTTCGCCTTCGGTGACAGTGTCACCGACCTGTTTGTGCCATGTCAGCAGCGTAGCTTCGGATACGGATTCGGATAGTTGCGGTACTTTGACGTCAATAATGGCCATGATGCAATGCTCCGGGATTGGGTTTATTGTCGAGATTGTCGCGGAATGCAGCTTCGATCACCGCTTTCTGCTGTTCCTGATGCACTGCCAGATAGCCTGCGGCAGGTGCCGCGGATGAAGGCCGCAGCGCGTAGTCCAGGCGCATGCCCTTGCGCAGATGACGCAGCAGATAATGCTGGATACGATGCCATGCACCCTGATTGCCGGGCTCTTCCTGACACCACAACACCTCTGTCGCGTTGGGGTATGCGGCGATCTGTGCGGTAAAGTCATCGTGCGGGAATGGGTACAGCTGCTCGATGCGGATGATTGCCATGTCGGTGATTTCCCTGGCGCTGCGGGCGGCGAGCAGCTCGTAATACACCTTGCCGCTGCACGCGATGACCCGGCGTACTTTTCCGGCATCCAGCACATTGACCTCGCCGATCACCGGCTGGAATTTACCCTGTGTAAAGCTCGAAAGAGGTGAAGCCGCATCCTTGCTGCGCAACAGACTTTTGGGCGTGAACACGATCAGTGGTTTGCGAGTCGGACGCAACATCTGGCGGCGCAGCAAATGAAACATTTGTGCAGGCGAAGAGGGGACGCATACCTGAATATTGTAGTCGGCACACAGCTGCAAATAACGTTCGATGCGTCCCGAAGAATGCTCCGCACCCTGCCCCTCATAGCCATGTGGTAATAGCATTACCAGCCCGCATAACCTGCCCCACTTCACTTCGCCGGAAGCGATGAACTGGTCTATCACCACCTGCGCACCGTTGGCAAAATCACCGAACTGCGCTTCCCATAACACCAGCGAACCCGGCTCGGCAGTGGCGTAACCATATTCAAAACCCAGCACGGCTTCTTCGGACAACAGAGAGTCGATCACCACAAAATCCGACTGATCCGGCGCAAGATGCTGCAGGGGAATGTATACACCGTCACCCTTTTCCACGCGATTCTGGTCATGCCATGCGGCGTGTCGGTGAAAGAACGTGCCGCGCTGGGTATCCTGCCCCGTAAGCCGCACCGGATATCCCTCGGTGAGCAGCGTTGCGTAAGCGAGGTTTTCCGCCATACCCCAGTCCAGCGGCAGATCACCGTGCGCCATCGCGGCTCGATCCTCGACAATTTTCTGCACGCGTGAATGCAACACCATATTCCCGGGAACAGTGGACAACGTAACGGCCAACTGCTTCAATCGCTCAAGCGGAACGGCCGTGTTCACGACCATATCCCAACTTGCATCCCCGATGTATGGTGTCCAGTCAGAGACGGGCCTGTCAGTACTTTTTTCCAGTGCGGGGCAAATCGAGTTACGCCCTTCATCCATTGCCTTGCGGTAGGTCACTACCATCTCATCGGCTTCGCCCGATTGAATCACGCCTTGTGCCTCCAGACGCTGCCCATACAAGGCGCGTGTACCGGGATGCTGGCGGATGAAGCTGTACATGAACGGTTGCGTGACCCAGGGTTCATCCTGTTCGTTATGCCCCAGCTTGCGGAAGCACACCAGATCGATCACCACGTCCTTCTTGAATTGCATACGATAATCCAGCGCGATCTCGGTAATCAGCAATACCGCATCAGGATCGTCTGCGTTCACATGAATGATTGGCGCGTCGATCATTTTCGCCACATCGCTGCAGTAAGTGCTGGAACGCATGTCGCGAAAATCGGATGCGGTAAAGCCGATCTGGTTATTGACGATGATATGCACTGTTCCGCCGGTACCATAACCCCGTGTCTGTGACATCGCCAGTGTTTCCATCACCACACCCTGTCCCGCAAAAGCAGCGTCGCCATGGATCAGGACCGGTATTACTTTAGAACCGTCAAGATCCTTGCGTCTATGCTGGCGCGCGCGAACCGAGCCTTCCACCACGGGATTGACGATCTCCAGATGTGAGGGATTGAAAGCCAGCGCGACATGCATTTCACCGCCCGGCGTGGCGATATCCGCAGAAAAACCCTGGTGGTATTTGACGTCGCCGGAAGTCAGGTGCTCGGTATGGATACCCTCAAATTCCGCAAACAGCATGCCCGGCTGTTTGCCGAGAATATTCACCAGCACGTTCAACCGCCCGCGATGTGCCATGCCAATTACAGCCTCCTGCACACCCTGCGCACCGGCACGCTGCAGCAAATGGTCGAGCGACGCGATCAGTGTTTCACCGCCCTCCAGCGAGAAGCGTTTTTGCCCGACAAATTTGGTATGGAGGTAGCGTTCCAGTGTTTCCGCCGCAGTAATACGTTCCAGGATGCGCCGGCGGGTTGCCGCATCATAACCGGGATCACCACGCGAACTTTCCAGGCGATTCTGCAACCAGCGCTTGGTTGCCACGTCACCGATATACATGTATTCGGCGCCGATGCTGCTGCAATAGGTCTGGCGTAACAATTTGAGAATTTCACGCAAGGTCATGCGCATTCCGCCCACCAGCGAACCGGTATCAAAGGTGGTATTCATGTCGGCTTCACCCAATCCATAGTGGGCAGGGTCGAGTTCAGCGACTACCGGTTTGACAAAACGCTGCAAAGGATCGAGGTTCGCAACGCGCACGCCCTGGAAGCGATGTGCATTGATGAGCTGCAACACGAACACCTGCTTGCGTTCCAGTTCTGCATCCGGCGTCAGAAAGGGTCCGTGATTGATTTTGGGCAATGCTGCAAATGACTGCTGGACAAGGCTGTGCAGTTCTTCACGGGCCCCATTCGCCGGCGGCGGCAGTGCGTCGAAATAACCTCGCCATGCCTCGGTTATGCTGTTCGGATCAACGAGATATTTCTCGTACAATTCCTCGACGAAAGGCGCGTTGGTACCGAACAGAAGGGAACTATTCTGCATCCACTGCATGAAATTGACCGGTTTGTTCAACGCTTCTCCATCGGAATGTAATCGCGCTTGACGGCACCACGATAGAGCTGGCGCGGGCGACCGATCTTTTGTTCATCGTCCCCCACCATTTCGTTCCACTGTGTTACCCAGCCTATGGTACGCGCCAGCGCAAAGATCACCGTGAACATGTTCTTTGGAATACCCAGTGCGCGCAACACGATCCCGGAATAGAAATCCACGTTTGGATACAATTTGCGCTCAATGAAGTATGGGTCGTTCAACGCCACATTCTCGAGTTCCATCGCCAACGCGAATAGCTTGTCATTTTCGAGCTTGCGTTCCTTGAGTACTTCGTAACAGGTCTGGCGCATCACGCTGGCGCGCGGATCCATGTTCTTATAGACGCGGTGACCAAAACCCATCAGGCGATATTTTTTGTCCTTTACACCCTGCACATACTCCTTCACGCGCGAAACATCACCGATCTCTTCCAGCATATTAAGCGCAGCTTCGTTGGCACCGCCATGTGCCGGCCCCCACAGTGCGGCTATGCCCGAAGCTACACAGGCAAATGGATTGGCCCCGCTTGAACCGGCCAGGCGCACCGTCGCGGTGGAAGCATTCTGCTCATGGTCAGCGTGCAGAATGAGAATGCGTTCCAGCGCGCGCACCAGCACCGGGTTCTGTACGTAATCCTCTGACGGAATGCTAAACATCATGTACATAAAATTTTCAACGTAACTAAAACTGTTCTTCGGATACATGAACGGTTCGCCGGTGTTGTACTTGTAGGCCATTGCGGCAATTGTCGGGACTTTGGCGATCAGACGCATCGCGGAAATTTCGCGATGCTCCGGGTTATTGATATCCAGCGAGTCGTGGTAGAACGCGGAGAGCGCACCGACCACACCGACCATCACCGCCATCGGATGGGCATCGCGTCGGAATCCGCTGTAGAACTTGGACAACTGATCGTGCACAAGGGTGTGCTTGGTGACTTTTTGCATAAAAGCCGCCTTTTGTTGCGCGTTCGGCAATTCCCCGAACTTGAGCAAATAACACACCTCGAGGAATTCCGATTGCTCCGCAAGTTGCTCGATGGGATAGCCGCGGTAATACAGCAACCCTGCATCACCGTCGATGAAGGTGATCGCCGACGTGCAGCTGGCCGTGGCGGTGAATGACGGATCGTAGGTAAAAATACCCAGCTTGTTGATGGCGCGTACATCCACCACATCCGGCCCCAAAGTGCCGGACAGGATGGGTAACTCGATACTGCGCCCATCGTCCAGGGTCAGCGTTGCGATTCGTTGCTTGTTCTCCATCGATATTCCTCCAGTGTAAACGTGCCCTCAGGCCGCCCTGATCATTTCCAGCAGCGCCTGATGATTCCCCTGCGTTGCTTCCTGCCGGCCCGCAATCATATCCCAGAGCGGATTGTCGGGCGTATCCAGCAACTCCTCGAACGCTCGTTGCCCTGCCACGTCGAGCTGCTCATAATGCTTGTCGATGAAGCGGCCCAGCACGATATCCAGTTCCAACAAGCCGCGCCTGCTGCGCCAGCGTATCCGTTCCAGATTTTTCATACCATGCGCTTGACCATCATATCCTTGATATTCTCAATGGCCTCGGCGGGGTTCAATTCTTTCGGGCACACATCCGCGCAATTCATGATGGTGTGGCAACGGAACAGGCGGTACGGGTCCTCCAAATCATCGAGGCGCTCGCTGGTGGCCTGGTCGCGCGTATCTGCAAGGAAGCGGTAAGCCTGCAACAATCCGGCCGGTCCGACGTACTTGTCCGGGTTCCACCAGAACGACGGGCAGGCGGTGGTGCAGCAACCGCACAGGATACACTCATAAAGTCCGTTCAGATGCGCGCGTTGCTCGGGCGATTGCAGCCGCTCGGTCTCGGGAGGGGGATCATTGTTGATCAGGTAGGGCTTGATCGAATGGTATTGCTTGAAGAACTGCGTCATGTCCACGATCAGATCGCGGATTACCGGCAGCCCCGGCAGCGGCCGCAATTCCACCGGCTCCTTGAGTGTATGCAGCGGCGTGATGCATGCCAGCCCGTTGCGACCGTTGATATTCATCGCATCCGAACCGCACACCCCCTCGCGGCAAGACTTGCGCAGCGACAGGCTGTCATCCTGCTCCTTGATCATCAGCAGCGCGTCGAGCAGCATCTTTCCCTGGGTGCTGTCATCATGCCTGATGTCCAATTCGTAGTCCTGCATATACGGCGCAGCGTCCGTGTCGGGATTGTAGCGGTAAATACTGAACTTCATAACTTGCTCCTATAACCTTCCACTCGGCCACCCATCTTGCTTGTAACCGGCCAATTGAACACCGTTCAAGGCTGCTGGAGTGATCAGGCTGGCAGTTTCTCCAGCGGCAATGGCCGGTTGCTTTATCAATAAACCCGTGCCTTGAGAGGGAACGATTCAACCGATAATGGCTTCAACCGCACCGGCTTGTAATCCAGCCGTCGTCCCTCGCGAAAATACAGACTGTGCTTGAGCCAGTTCACGTCATCCCGCTCCTGATAGTCATCGCGCGCATGCGCGCCACGGCTTTCCTGGCGCGCCTGTGCCGCGATCATGGTGGCCTGTGCGACCTCGATCAGGTTATCCAGTTCCAGCGCCTCGATGCGCGCCGTATTGAACACTCTGCTCTTGTCCCCGATTTCGGTATTCGCGACACGCTCGGCGATCTGCTTGATCTGTTCCACACCTTCGGCCAGCAATTCCGGGAAGCGGAACACCCCGCAATGTTTCTGCATGGTCCTGCGCATCACATCGCCCACTTCGGGTACGCGCTCACCGTTCTTCTGGTTTTCCAGGCGCGCCAAACGCGCCAGCGGGCGTTCCGCGGCATCGGCAGGCAGGGGTTTGGGATGCGGGTTGTTTTTCAGGTCTTCTATGATCTGCCTGCCCGCTTCACGTCCGAACACCATCAGATCCAGCAGGGAATTGCAGCCCAGACGATTCGCGCCATGCACCGACACGCAGGCGCATTCCCCGACCGCATATAGACCATGCACAGCCTCATCAGGCCCGGTTTTGTAGGGTGCAACGACTTGCCCGTGAAAATTGGTGGGAATACCGCCCATCATGTAATGGGCGGTGGGCACTACCGGGATCGGCGCTTTGGCCGGATCGACATGGGCAAATTTCAGCGAAATCTCGCGGATGCCGGGCAAGCGCTGCCGAATCACGTCATCGCCGAGATGGTCCAGTTTGAGCATAACGTGATCGCCGTGCTTGCCGCAACCGCGGCCTTCGTTGATTTCAACGGTCATCGCGCGAGATACCACATCGCGACTGGCCAGATCCTTCGCATTGGGCGCGTATTTCTCCATGAAGCGTTCACCGTCCTTGTTGACCAGATAACCGCCCTCGCCGCGCACTCCCTCGGTGATCAGCACCCCGGCGCCATATACGCCGGTGGGATGGAACTGGAAGAACTCCATGTCTTCCAGAGGAATCCCCGCGCGTGCGGCCATGCCCAGCCCGTCGCCGGTATTGATGTAGGCGTTGGTGCTGGAATGAAAGATGCGCCCGGCACCTCCGGTTGCCAGCAATGTGGCGCGCGCCTGAAAGATCATCGTCTCGCCGGTTTCGATTTCCATCGCGGTCACGCCGAGCACATTCCCGTCTTCGTCGCGGATCAGATCCAGCGCCATCCATTCGATGAAAAAATGCGTGTTGGCTTTCACGTTCTGCTGGTACAGCGTGTGCAACATGGCGTGTCCGGTGCGGTCGGCCGCCGCACAGGCGCGATCTACCGGAGTCTTGCCGTATTCCTGCATGTGACCGCCGAAGGGTCGCTGATAGATCTTGCCGCTGTCGGTGCGGTCGAACGGCATGCCGAAATGTTCCAGTTCGTAGACCACCTCGGGTGCGGCGCGGCACATGAACTCGATGGCATCCTGGTCGCCAAGGTAGTCCGAGCCCTTCACCGTGTCATACATGTGCCAATGCCAGTTGTCTTCCTTGATATTACCCAGCGAAGCGGCGATACCTCCCTGCGCCGCAACGGTATGGGAACGGGTCGGGAACACCTTGGACAAAACCGCCACCTTCAGCCCGGCATGCGCCAATTGCAAAGCGGCGCGCATTCCCGAACCGCCCGCACCGACCACAACCACATCAAAAGTTCTTTTTGCAACCGCCATTACATTCCCCACAAAATTTCTACCGACCATATCGCATAGAGCAACAACGCCAGGATCACCAGCACATGAATGACAAAACGAATACCGGCCGGTTTGACGTAATCCATCACGATATCGCGTATACCGACCCACGCGTGATAGAACAGGCTCAACAAGAACAACAACGTGAACGTGCGCACCGTCTGGCTGGAGAATAGCCCGGTCCAGACGTTATAATCCAGATGGGGTTGCACCAGCAGATAAGCAAATATTGATACACAGTACACTGCCATCAGCACTGCAGTGATGCGTTGCATCAGCCAATCGCGCAGCCCGTAGTGCGCACCGACGACGACACGATTCACCATAGTTTCACCCCCAACCAAACCGTCAGCGCCAAACTCACCACCATCACTGCCTTGCTGCTGCTGCGCGCCCCGGCAAGATCCCGCACCAGGTGGATGTCAATCGCCAGAAAACGCAACCCGGCGCAAAAGTGATGCAGGAACGACCACAACAGGCCCAGCAACATCAGTTTTATCAGCGGTTGCGCAAGGATGGTCATCAGCTCGGTATAGGTTGAAATCGAGTTCAGGCTGTACTGCAGCATCAGCAACATTAACGGCAATGCAATGAACAGCAACAATCCGCTGATACGATGGAGTATGGAAACGATACCGGATAGCGGCAATTTGATTTTATGCAGAGCAAGATGTTTGGGACATTTTTTATTCATTGCAAATCTCTGGCATGCTTTAGTCTTGAATACGCGATATGCTACACCTTTGCGGGACGGGAGAAAAACAAATTAGACAAGCAGGTGATTTTATCAACGTATTGGCCAATCCAGAAACGACAAAACATCCATGCATAACAAATCCAACTTGCAAACACAAAGGAGGCGATACAGGCACCTTGTCTGACCATGTTGTACTGAGGGTAATCAATAGATGCGTTCTTTACAGGAGTAATAACGATTGTTATGCTGAATACCCATCAAACACTTGTTTGATTTCTGATAATCACGTAAGGAAAGAACATGCTCAAATCACTCTTCGCCGCCCTGGCCATTTCTGTTGCGCTGCCTGTATCCGCCTTTGCTGCAGACAGCTATACGGTGGACTCAAATCACACCTTTCCGCATTTCAGCATCAACCATTTGGGGTTTTCGACCCTGCAGGGCCGCTTTGACAAGACCAGCGGGACAGTAACGCTGGATCGCGCTGCAAAAACCGGTTCTGTAAACATCAGCATTGAAACCGGCTCAATCAGCACAGGATATGTGAAGCGTGACGAACATTTAAAATCCCCGGATTTTTTTAACGCGGCGGAATTTCCCGCAATCACCTACAAGTCCACCGCCATGCATTTCAAAGGCGACAAACCTGCCAGCGTGGACGGCAATCTGACCATCATGGGCGTCACCAAGCCGGTCAAATTGACTATCGATGCATTCAACTGCGGCACGAACCCGATGAACAAAAAAGATGAGTGTGGTGCGGCTGCCAGCGCCCAAATCAAGCGCTCCGACTTCGGTGTCAAATACGGACTGCCCGTTATAGGCGATGACGTGAAGCTGGTTTTTGAAATCGAAGCCATCAAAAACTGATTCGGCCATTTACCAAAAAGGGCAGCCCTTTCAGGCTGCCTTTTTTTTTCGTCCGGACAATATCCGCCATGATTGAAACCATCCTTTCTGCTGACGGATTCAGAATTACCAGCCCGATTCGCGCTCCGCAGTCGCCGTGATTTTGTGTACGCTAAGGTCGGTGCCGTTGAATTCTTCCTCGGCAGTCAGGCGTATGCCAACCACCTTTTTCAATACACCGTACACCACCAGGCCCCCGACAAAAGCGATAGTCACACCCAGTAACGTGCCGCACAATTGTGACATGAAGCTGACGCCGCCCCTGCCACCCAACGCCTTGAGGCCGAAGATCCCGGCTGCGATTCCGCCCCATGCACCGCACAAACCATGCAGCGGCCAGACGCCGAGCACATCGTCGATCTTCCAGCGGTTCTGCGTCAGCGTGAACATTCCGACAAACAAGCCCCCCGCGACGCCGCCGACGATCAACGCGCCGATCGGGTGCATCAGGTCCGAACCCGCGCAGATTGCCACCAGACCGGCCAGCGGCCCGTTATGCACGAAGCCCGGGTCGTTCTTGCCCATCCACAACGCTGTCAGGGTGCCACCGACCATCGCCATCAGCGAATTCACCGCAACCAGCCCGCTGATGTTATTAATCGTTTGCGCCGACATCACGTTGAATCCGAACCACCCCACCGTGAGTATCCATGCGCCCAGCGCAAGAAAAGGAATGCTGGAGGGCGGATGCGCCGAGACGCGCCCCTCCTTGTTGTAGCGGCCGCGTCGCGCACCGAGCAACAACACTGCCGCCAGACCGATCCAACCGCCCACCGCATGCACCACCACCGAACCGGCAAAATCATGAAACTCCGCGCCGAATGTGGCAAGCAGCCAGGCCTGAATACCGTAATGATGATTCCATGCTATGCCTTCAAAAAACGGATAGACGAATCCGACCAGCATGAAGGTCGCCGCCATTTGCGGATGGAACTTGGCACGCTCGGCGATTCCGCCGGAAACGATGGCCGGAATCGCGGCGGCAAAAGTCAGCAGAAAGAAAAATTTCACCAGCGCGTAGCCGTTCATTTGCGCGAGCTGATCCGCACTGGCAAAAAAATTGGTGCCGTAGGCAATCGCGTAACCGATGAAGAAATAGGCCAGCGTGGACACGGCAAAGTCGGTAAGTATCTTGACCAGCGCATTCACCTGATTCTTCTTGCGTACCGTGCCGAGCTCGAGGAAAGCAAAACCTGCATGCATTGCCAGTACCATGATGGCGCCCAGCAAAATAAACAACGTATCGTTACTGAATTTCAGATTTTCCACACTGCTTCCCCTTAGCGCATACCGTGCACGGCACGCATTTTATTTTTCGTTTGTTTGATGTACCGCCCTCTTGCGGAGGGCGCTAGTCTTGCCAGTTGTTGAGGTATTTTTCCAGCCAGAACAAACCGACGATGGTCTTGCTTTCGTTGATCTTGCCCAGACGTATCCACTCTATCGCCTCCGCCAGGGATAATTCGAATACTTCAAGAAACTCCCCGTCATCCAGTTGCCTGTCCTGGTGAGTCAATCCGCGCGCAAGAAAATATTCCATGCGTTCGTCGGCGTAACCGATGCACGGCCATGCCGTGGTCAGGTGTATCCATTCTTTCGCCACATAGCCGGTTTCTTCCAGCAACTCGCGTTGGGCACACATCAGGATATCTTCGCCATGATCGATCTTGCCGGCGGGCAGCTCGATGAATTCCCGATGCAGCGGATAGCGGTATTGTCTTTCCATGACCAGATTGCCGTTGTCCAGTATCGCCAGCACCGCCACCGCGCCGGGATGGGTGATGTACTCACGGATGCTGACCTCACCATCCGGCAGGCGCACCCTATCCTTGAGCACCCGGATAAAATCACCGTCATACATCAACTCGGAATCCAGTTGCGTCTCTTCCAGAACCATCGCATTTCCCGCATTAGTTGCATCTTCGACCATGTCTGCCCTGCATTGCCGATCCGGCAATCAGTTCTTCTTCACCACCTGCATCGCGGTGGCCACCATTCCGGCGATATCGGCCGCATTGCCGGGCAGGATCATGGTATTGCCCTGCTTGGCGATGTTGCCGAAGGCATCGACAAACCGTTCGGCCACCTTGAGATTGACCGCAACGAGGCCGCCCTCGCTCTGAATCGCGCCGGCCACCACCTTGATCGATTCGGCGGTTGCATTGGCCACCAGCAGCAGCGCTTCGGCTTCGCCCTGGGCATTGTTGATGGCCGCCTGCTTGGAGCCCTCCGACTCGCGGATGGAGGCAGTCATCTTGCCTTCCGCAATGTTGATTTCTTCCTGTTTCTTGCCTTCGGACTGCGCGATCAGCGCACGCTTTTCACGCTCGGCAGTGATTTGCTTCTGCATCGATGCAAGCACCTGCTGCGGCGGAGTGATGTCTTTGATCTCGTAGCGCAGTACCTTCACGCCCCAAGTCGGACTGGCTTCGTCGAGCGCAAATACCACGGTACGATTGATCGCTTCGCGGTCCTCCAGCAATTTGTCCAGATCGCGCTTGCCGCATTCCGAGCGCAGCGCGGTTTGCGCCAGCATGGTGATGGCGGCGAGATAATTCGATGTGCCGTAGCTGGCGCGCGCTGCATCGGTGACCTGGTAATAAAGCACCCCGTCGACCTGCACCTGGGTGTTGTCGCGGGTAATGCAGACCTGCGGTGCGATATCGATCGGAAATTCGGTCAGGCGATGACGATAGGCGACGCGATCCATGAACGGGATGACAATGCTCAGGCCGGGTTCCAGCGTCCTGTTATATTTGCCGAAGCGCTCGATCACCCAGGCGTTCTGTTGCGGCACGATCTTGATCGTCGTGAACGCCAACACGGCGGCAAAAATCCCCAACACGATGACAAAAATTCCCATGCTTTTCTCCTGCCTGACGGCTGGTTGGTTGATGATGCAAATCTACTCGATGATTAAACGGCTGCCTGCGATTTCCTTGATCAGCCAGGTTTTTCTTGCTGTATCCGCCAACGCCGTGCCGACCAATTCGGCATCCCACTCGGCACCGCGATAGCTGACCCGCGCATGACGTTCGTCCGACCAGTGCAACGCTTGCACGGATTGGCCGATGTCATATGCATGATTACCCTGATTGAGGTTCGGTTCCTGTTGCTGCTTCCAGCGATAAATACCCGCAATGCTGGCACTGCAGACTAACGCCGCAATGGCAACCTGGCCGCCCCACACCATGCCCAGATAGGCCGACAAACCGGCGGCGGCGAGTCCGACGGCCAGCGCAAGCAGATAGAACGTACCGCTGTTCATCTCGGCGATCACCAGCACCACCGCGGCCATCCACCATATCCAATATACGTCCATCGCATTACCCGGTCATTTCAAGGGGCACATTTTGACACGTTTGGCAGTGTTGTTCGGCACGCAAATAAAAACTCTTGCAGGCTGAATGCGTGTATCCCGCGCTCACGAGACCGCAGTCGTACGCAGATTCAAATGATGCAGGCAACGTTTGATCCATTGTGCAGTCAATTTTTCCTGCACCGAATTCTGCCCCAACCGCGCTCTCAGCCCGGGGAAGTCGATGCGATCCAGCGGCTGATCCTGATTGAAACAGGAAAAGACATATGTGGTCTCGCCGGTGTCCGGATCGATATTGGTTTGCAGGCACTGCGCGCAGATCTCCTTCATCATGCACTGCATGGGCGAGTTGACCGAACCGATTGCAAAGTGATGCGGCTTCAGGTACGGCTGCAGTACCGCATGGCGCGCGGCGGCCACCGCCGCCATCATGCCGTCCGAACCGATCGCGATGATACGGTCTGTGTCGGCAAAGGGGATTTGCTGTATGCCGAGTTCCCCTTTCGCATAGGCGGCCATCGCCTCAACCATATTGCCGACGAAGGTTCGATCCTGTTCCCGCGCGGCCATGAAACCGGGTTGTTCGTCGCAACACCAGATCACCACATCGGCAGCGTTCTCGATCTCGGCCACCTTGTACCGGTCGATCAACTTCTTGTAACCGGCGAAATAGAGCACTTTG
>JBBRFZ010000048.1:0-17809 GCA_038241165.1 Burkholderiales bacterium
CCCTCAAATATACAGAATGAACTTTTCCAATTGCATCAGCTACTGTTTTTTGGCGGTCAACATCTCCAAGCTTTGCAACAGCAATATAAGCCATGGCTTTAACTGAATCATCTATATGCTCAGTGCATATTTTCAATAAGCTCGCAACCACACTGTCGTTGACTTTTTCCATTTGTATAATCGTACCGATTGCCCAAAGATATTCCCAATCAAATGTCAGCTTACGGTTTACAAAAGTTGAACAAACAGCTTCCACAACAGAAACATCGTCCAAAAATTGCGACAAGTACGAAAAGTAAATTTGTGACATTGACGAAGAGTTATCAAGCTTGGCTAAAACATGCTTTAAAGCATAATCAGACCCAAATTCAGCAAACAGTGGCAGACAAAATCGTTCAATTTCCTCTGTGTTATCGACATAACTAGAAATTTGATCAAATAGAAGTTCAGTCGCTATAAGTTCTATTTGTTTTGGCTCTGCAGTTGCTACATCAATTGTAGACGCTTCATCAGTCCAAATTACCTGGAATCCATAGTCAGTCAAAATTTCCTCTGGTTCACCTGCAGCATATGTGGCTTGAACCTCTGCAATCGCTGCGTCAAACATTCCATCAAGATCGGGATCAGAAGTTAGTAAACCCAATGGGGTTGTAATACAAGTCTTTGCTTCATTTAGCGCAAGATCTAGCCTGCGTAGTTCTGGATAGAGGTGAATAATCGACTTGTCACATTGTTCGTGTGATTCATAGAATGCATATATGTCGTCCACGTACCTGATTGATGGTGTACCAGCATCAGAAAGATGCCTATCGATTGGGTAAAGATAAAAGTTCCCAAGTAAATCTGAAGGATATATTCCTTGAAGAATTCCTCGCGAAGATCTACCGGTGCTCATCTGTGTGAGTATGGATTCTAAAGGTTTTACATATTCCTTTGGAAAACCGAGCCCTTCAAGTGTATTTACGAGAGTGTGTTGGTTTATTGCTTGAAAACAAGAAGCAATGTCTGCACGAAGAACAACCTTTGAATTACCCTTAGTTAGTTTACTAAGTTGTGCTTGCATTTGATTCCAGCAATTTCTACTGGATAAAAACATTCGGTATTCCGACTCCTTTTGCGCCGGTTGATGACTGAAACATATATTTCGGTTGAGCTTCGATTCAATAATTGGTTGAGCTACATCCGCAATTGCTTGCAATAAAAGTCGATCTCTAGGATAAAGAATACCGCCTGGACGAACAAAATTCGGAGTTTTTCGCTTTACTCCAAGAGGCTTTATTCTGTTCTTTTTCGGAACATCGATGGTTATCGGAAGGCCAGGACTAAATTCTCCAGACTGAGCAAGTTTTTTGACATCTTGTATAAGTTCATCTTGGCAATCTACATAGATACAGGATAAGTGAGGCGCCAAAATAAAATCCGTTCGGACATCACTTTTTATTCTATTGATTGCAAGATCAAAGTCGAGTTTATCTAATGCAGTTTTGTCTATGCCAAATACCGATTTCTCTGCCACGGATTTCTCCTTGATAGACCTGCGCAACTACGGGGGCTATAAATGGGAAATCCCAAATGACAGGGTTTTTCCATCCATCTTACAGAACTACCCGCAAGCCCCGATCGCCCCACAACTGGTACAGAATTCGCAGCCGTCCTTCTTGATCAGCGTGGCGTTGTGGCATTCCGCGCAGAGCTTTCCGGCCAGTGTCTTGGGTCCGGCGGCCTTGCTTTTCTTTTTCGGCACATCCATCACGCCCATGTGCGAGATCGGGAAGCCGTTCTCGTCGAGGATGCCGAGCATCGCGTAACGGTGGATGATCAGCTTGGCGACGTAGGAAACCGTGGAAGGATAACTTTCCATCTTGATGCCGCCGGGCACGCGCGCCATGAAATCGCCGAGCGGTTCGCCGAAGTTGAGCAGCTTGCGCAGCTTCATGCCGATCCACGCCGGATCGATCACGCGCATGTCCAGGCTCAATGCCTTGCACAACCCGTCCAGCGCGCGCGGATACACACCGGATAGCCACATCGAATAGGGGCGGCGCTGCCCGTCCGGCAACATCAGTTCCTTCAGGCCCAGCACGAAGTCGTCGCCGGTGCCGGCATTGGCGATGTCCACCGTCCAGCTCATCGTGCCATCGGTGCCGGTCTTGGGTTCCTTCTTCGCAAACAGCGCGTCCATCATCGGCGTTGATTCGTCCGCGCTGACTTCCAGTGCGCCCAATGCCTCGATGCGATATTTCAGCAGGTGCGCGAACGCGGAAACCAGGCTGGGCATGCGCTGTACGTCGCCGTCCGGCGGCATCGGCATGTCGAACGCATCGTCGCCCGCGGTCTTCATCAGCATCTCGAGCTTCATGCGCACCCACACCGGGTCTTCCGTGCGCATGTCCATGGACAAGGATTTTGCCAGCGCACCAAGTCCGCGCGGCTGCTCCGCACCGTTCACCCAGACCTCGAAAGGATGGTTGTGGCCGTTGGAGGTATGCGAAACAAAGATGACGAAGGTGCCGAGCGGATGCTTGACCACCTGCGAGACCCAGCCTTCGCTGCCATCCGTCAGCTTGGGACGGCCCGGCCAGCGCAGCGAGGCAAGCGCGGGTTTCGGCGTCGCTTCAAGCGTGATGCGGCGATCCTGGTCGAAGATGAAATCCTGCAGTTGTTCTTCCTCTGTTACCGGTTTTTCCTGCTTGATTTCCGGCGTGACCGACAGCACCGAGCCCAGCACATTGTTCGGGCGATAGGTGGCCAGCCCTTTCAGGCCGGCTTTCCATGCGGCGGTATAAAGCCCCTTGAAATCCTCATAGGGATAATCGGCGGGCACGTTGACGGTCTTGCTGATCGAGGTGTCGATGAACGGCGCGACTGCGGCGACCATCTTCATGTGGTCGTTTGCGGAGATCTCCAGCGCGGTGACGAAGGCCGGCGGCAGATTGTTCATGTCGCCGCCCATGTGCTTGTAAGTGCGCCAGGCGTGGTCTTCCACCGCGTAATCCTTGGTGCCGCCCTCGGCCATGCGCTTCTTGCGCGTGTAGAACCACGAGAACGGCGGCTCAATGCCGTTCGATGCGTTGTCGGCGAACGCCAGCGAGATGGTCCCGGTCGGTGCGATGGACAGCAGGTGGCTGTTGCGGATGCCGTGCTTGCGTATCTTGTCCTTGATCTGGTCGGGCAGACGCGAGGCGAAGCGGGGTGCGGCCAGATACTGGTCGGCATCCAGCAGCGGGAACGCGCCGCGTTCGGCGGCCAGGTCCACGGAGGCGAGATACGCCTCGTCGCGCATCACGCGGGTGATGTCCTTGGCAAACGCGCGCGCCTCGTCGGTGTCGTAGCGCAGGCCCAGCATCGTGAGCGTGTCGCCCAGCCCGGTGAAGCCCAGTCCGACGCGGCGCTTGTTCTGCGCTTCCAGTTGCTGTTCAGGCAGCGGCCATGCAGTTACATCCAGCACGTTGTCCAGCATGCGCACCGCGGTGCGCACCAGTTGCTTGAACGGTTCGTGGTCGAAACTGACCTGCGCCGAGAACGGGTTCCGGACCATGCGCGTCAGGTCGATGGAGCCGAGGCAGCAGCAGCCGTAGGGGGGGAGTGGCTGTTCCGCGCAGGGATTGGTGGCCTCGATCAACTCGCAATACGACAGGTTGTTGTCACGGTTCATCAGGTCGATGAACAGCACGCCCGGTTCGGCGTGGTCGTAGGTGCTCTCCATGATCTGTTTCCACAGGTCGGTGGCCTGCACCTTGCGATATATCCACTTGCCGTCGTCGCGCTGGACCGAGCCTAGCGCCTTGAGTGCTTCGCCGGGTTCCGCGCGATGCACCAGTTCGAATGGCAGGTTGTTTTCGACGGCGTACATCAGGGCATCGGTTACGCCGACGGAGATGTTGAAATTCTTCAGGTCGCCCTGGTCCTTGGCGTGGATGAAACGCTCGATGTCCGGATGGTCGCAGCGCAGCACGCCCATCTGCGCGCCGCGCCGCGCGCCGGCGGATTCCACGGTCTCGCAGGAGCGGTCGAACACGCGCATGTAGGAGATCGGCCCACTGGCACGGGAATTGGTTCCCTTGACCTGGGCGCCCTCGGGACGGATGGACGAAAAATCGTAGCCGACACCGCCGCCGCGCCGCATGGTTTCGGCAGCCTGCTGCAGCGCATCATAGATGCCGGGTTTGCCTTCATTGATCCCGGAGATCGCGTCGCCGACCGGTTGCACGAAACAGTTGATCAGGGTTGCCTGGTTCTTCAGTCCGGCAGCCGAGTTGATGCGGCCGGCCGGCACGAAACCGTTCTCCTGCGCGAGGAAGAACACTTCTTCCCAATGGCTGCGCTGTTCCGGGTCTTCCGCCTTGGCCAGGCCGCGCGCGACACGGCGTCGCACGTCCTGAACCGAGTGTTCGTCCGGTTCGGCATATTTTTCCAGTAATACTTCGGTGCTGATTTCCTGGGTCATCGGCGCAGTTCCTTGAATAACGCCATTTCCCGTCTTTTTATTGGCGAGATCGCTGATTATTTGCTGTGCCGATACTGTTTTTTCGGAATCGCTGTTGGAGGACGAGGTGAGGAGAACGCTTCCTGTTTCTAACATATTATTTACTCCCTTTAATGCGCGGGATGCTTGTGTCCCGTAAAACAAAAAACCACTATAGGTAGTGGCTGATCGATGAATTTGGACTAATTGTAGGGTGCAGGATAGTTTTTGCAAGTGAAATTTTGGCTAATATTTTTTGGCTTGGCTCAACAATAACTTAGCCGAACAAATGGAGAATAAGGCACGTAATTTGCTGAATGGCCGACAAGCCTCGCAGTCCGGCGATTGCGCACCTTTTTAGTGCATGGCCGCCTTGCTCACCCTGTCTTTTTCGGACAATTCGCTGCGGAATGCTTCGAGCTTTTCATGGAAGTCGTCCGCATCGCCGTAATGCAGAAAATGCTTATAAAGGGCATTCGTGCCGAGCACCTTGCGCGCGTGCTTGATCGGGCAGAAATACTGTTCGGTGCGGGCGGTGATCTCGCGCGCGTAATTAAGCAGTCCGACGCCGTACGAGCAATACATGCAATCGAGTTTTTCGACGAAGTTCAAATAGGCCAGATAGCGGCGATCCAGCACGATGTAGTCGCCGCGCTTGACCCGGTCGATCCCGTAAACCGGGAAGCAGGTCAACTGATAGAAAGTGATGAACAGGTCGAGCAGGAAGAACGGGAAGATCATCGAGTAGATGATCGGCATCGTGAGAAAGTTTAACGGGCGCACGGTAAAAAACAAATACCAGGAATTTTTCTTGAGCTTGAGGTGCGCCGCCTTGACGGCGTCCTCGAACACCACGCGCTGGCCCTCGATCTTGTAATGGATGATTTTCTCGTGTTCCTCCACGGCGGCGTTCAGCTCGGCTTCGAGAGTACTCATCTGCTTAAGCAACTGGCGGATCTTTTCGTTCATGGCAGTCCTTTTGGTTGGGAAAAGCATGGTGGGCTGCCACAAACAATTGCCGGCACGCCGGCAAAGGGTTCAATTTGCCAACAGGTTGACCAGGCCGTCCAGCCCGGCGAAATTCAGCGCGTAGCTGGCCTGCTCGCGCACCACCGGTTTGGCATGATAGGCGATGCTGATGCCGGCCTGTGCCATCATTTTCAAATCGTTCGCGCCGTCGCCCATGGCAATGACCTGCCCGGGGTTCAGATTCAACCGGTTGCGTACATTTACCAGCCAGTCGGCCTTGCTTTGCGCGTCGAAGATTTTGCCCAGCACCTTGCCGGTGAGTTTGCCGTTGGCGATCTCGAGGGTGTTCGCGTGGGTATAGTCCAGTCCCAGTCTTGTTTTCAGGCGGTCGGTGAAGAAGACGAAGCCGCCGGACACCAGCATGGTCTTGATACCGCATTCCTTCAATCTTGCCAGCATGGGCTCGGCACCGGGATTGAGCTGCAGGCGTTCATCATAGACGCGTTGCAATGCATGTTCGTCCAGCCCCTCCAGTAACGCGACACGGCGGCGCAGACTTTCGGCGAAGTCGATATCTCCGCGCATCGCTGTCTCGGTGATCGCCGCGACCCGCGGCTTTAATCCCTGCATGTCGGCGATCTCGTCTATGCATTCGATGGAGATCAGCGTTGAATCCATGTCCATCACCAGCAGGCCGAAATCTGCCAGCTTCCGGTCGTGCGGCACGAAACCGTAATCGAGCCGGTTCGCCATGCAGTAGGGGGCGATCTCGTTGTGCGCCTGCGCTGCAGTCAGGCGCCAGGCGTGCTCCGCGATCTGTTCGCGCCGGCTGCTCCGCGCCAGTCCGGCGAGATGATCTAGATGTGTGGAGGCTACGGGGTGGGCAGCTTGGATGAGAAGGTTCATGTGTTCGGGAGGTAACAAATATTTAATGATTAACGTGGGGCCGTGCCAGGCCGGTGTATTCTAATTCAAATCCCGGTTCGGGCCGATGCGTTGATCAAGTTGGCAACCGGAGATGCGTGGGCGGCAGTGGCTTCGTGTTAGAATGCGCCCCTTTTTGATCTATCCTGGAGAGAAATATGTTTATCAGTAATGCCTACGCAGAAGCGGCCGCTGCCGCGCCGGAGAACGGGATCATGAGTTTCTTGCCGCTGATCGCTCTGGTCGCGGTATTTTATTTCCTGATATTGCGCCCGCAGAGCAAGCGCGCCAAGGAACAGAAAGCGATGATTTCGGCACTGCAACGCGGTGACGAGGTTGTGACCGTCGGCGGGGAAGTCGGCACTGTCAGCAAAGTCTTCGAACAATACCTCAGCGTGGAACTTGCCGAAAACCTGGAAGTAAAGGTGCAAAAGAGCGCGATTCAGAGCGTGTTGCCCAAAGGCACCATCAAAGCAATAAAATAATGCCAAAAACCCAGATTTCATCCCAACTGCCGTGTTGCGAACAAAATTCCCTGCTTGCATATTGTTTATATGTGGCGCTGCAGAATTTTCCCCGCGCCTTGCATTTGGGCGAACTCTGAGTTTTTCGACAAGCCTTGGTTTTTTTGGGAAGCTCTGGTTTGATTTTTCAAGTGCGTGTGCCGGTCTGACACGAATGCAGTAATGAAGAGGTTGTCATGAACCAATATCCGTTATGGAAATATTTGCTGATCCTGGCTTCGTTGCTGGCCGGATTGATTTATACCCTGCCGAATCTGTACGGTGAGTCTCCCGCAGTGCAGGTCTCGCCGCTGCGCAACAGTCTGAAAGCGGATGCCGCTTTGCAGGATCGCGTCGGGAGCGTCCTCAAATCGGCCAATCTTGATCCGGAACTGCTGATGCTGGAAGACAACAGCGTCAAGGCCCGTTTTTCCAGCACCGACGACCAGCTGAAGGCCAAGGATGTACTGGCAAAGCAACTGGGCGAGGATTACGTGGTTGCGCTCAATCTCTTGCCGCGCTCGCCGCGGTGGCTGACCGATATGCATGCACTGCCGATGTACCTGGGGCTGGACCTGCGCGGCGGTGTGCATTTCCTGCTGCAGGTGGACATGAAGGCCGCACTGACCAAATCGCTGAATGGGGCCACCGAAGATATCCGCAGCTCACTGCGCGAAAAGAATATCCCGTATACCGGTGTGGACCGTGACGGCGATGCGCTGGTGGTGAAGTTCCGCGATGCCGATGCACGCAGCAAGGGTGAAGCCGAAATCAAGCAGCGATATACCGACTACTCCCTGAATGACCAGGATGCAGGCAAGGATTTCCATCTGCTTGTCACGCTCAAGCCGGAAGCAGCACAGCGCATACAAGAATCCGCGGTGCAGCAGAACCTGCTCACCTTGCGCAACCGGGTGAATGAACTGGGTGTGGCCGAACCGGTGATTCAGCAAGAGGGCCTGGACCGCGTGGTGGTGCAACTGCCCGGCGTGCAGGACACGGCGCGCGCCAAGGAAATTCTCGGGCGTACCGCCACGCTGGAAGTGCGCATGGTGGATGAAACACATCAGGCCACGCCGGGCGCGCCTGCGCCGTTCGGCGACGACATGTTCAAGGATCGCGACGGCCAGATGCTGTTGGTGAAGAAGCGGGTGATACTCACCGGCGATCGCATCAACGACGCACAGCCGGGTTTTGACAACCGCACCAATGAACCCACGGTGAACCTCAATCTGGACGGTGTGGGCGCGCGACTGTTCAAGGATGCGACGCGCGAGAATGTCGGCAAGCGCATGGCGATCATCCTGTTCGAAAAAGGCAAAGGTGAAATCGTGACGGCTCCGGTCATCCGCGAAGAGATTGGCGGCGGCCGTGTGCAGATCAGCGGCAGCATGAGCAGTACAGAAGCCCAGGATACCGCATTGCTGCTTCGTGCCGGCGCGCTGGCGGCGCCGATGCAGATCATCGAAGAGCGCACCGTCGGACCCAGTCTGGGTGCGGAAAATATCACGCGCGGCTTCAATTCCACGAAGATCGGTTTCATCATGGTAGCGGCATTCATGATCGCTTACTACCTGATGTTCGGCGTGATTTCAGTGCTGGCGCTGGCGTCCAACCTGCTGTTGCTGATCGCGCTGCTGTCGATGCTGCAGGCCACGCTGACCCTGCCGGGTATGGCTGGTATCGCGCTTACGCTGGGTATGGCGATCGATGCGAACGTGCTGATCAACGAGCGTATTCGCGAGGAGCTGCGCAACGGTGTCACGCCGCAGGCCGCGATACATGCCGGTTACGACCGGGCTTTCGCGACCATCCTCGACTCCAACGTGACCACCTTCATTGCCGGGATCGCGCTGTTCATGTTCGGCTCCGGTTCGATCAAGGGATTCGCGGTGGTGCTGTGTCTGGGCATCATGACTTCGATGTTCAGCGCGGTGCTGATTTCGCGCGCGATCGTGAATCTGATATACGGTCGCAAGGCCAGGCTCGCCAAAGTGGCGATAGGCTAGCCGCTTTGCACAGTTCTTAAAGGAATAGAAGACATGGAATTTTTCAGGATCAAGCACGACATTCCGTTCATGAGTTATGGACGCTATACCACCTCGATTTCGCTGGTGACGTTTCTGTTCGCGATTTTCTTTCTGGCCACCAGGGGACTGAATTTCGGTGTGGATTTTACCGGCGGCACGGTGATGGAAATGCACTACGCACAGTCGGCCGATCTCGACAAGGTGCGTGCGCAGCTGGCTCAGACCGGTTTGCCGAATGCAATGGTTCAGAATTTCGGTTCAAGCTATGACGTGCTGATACAGGTACCGGCCAAAGAGAATGCGACCGGTTCGAAGCTCAGCGACCAGGTGCTGGCCAGTCTGCGCAAGCAGGATGGCAGCGTACAAATGCGCCGCGTGGAGTTCGTCGGCCCGCAGGTCGGCAAGGACCTGATCAACAACGGCGAGCTGGCTTTGCTGCTGGTGTCGATGGGTATCGTCGGATATCTGTGGCTGCGCTTCGAGTGGAAGTTCGGTCTGGCCGCGATCATTGCCAACCTGCATGACGTGGTGATCATCCTCGGCTTCTTTGCCTTCTTCCAGTGGGAATTCTCGCTTTCCGTGCTGGCCGCCGTGCTGGCGGTGCTGGGTTACTCGGTGAATGAATCGGTGGTGGTGTTTGATCGTATCCGCGAGAACTTCCGCACCATGCGCAAGGCCGAGGTCTCGCACATCATCGATAACGCGATCACGCGCACCATGTCGCGGACGATCATCACCCACGGCTGCACACAGATGATGGTCGGTGCGATGCTGTTCATGGGCGGCGAGACGCTGCACTATTTTGCCATGGCACTGACCATCGGGATCCTGTTCAGTATCTATTCTTCGGTGCTGGTTGCGAGCCCGCTGCTGATGATATTCGGCGTATCGCGCGAAGATTTCATCAAACCGGAAAAGACCGAAAGAGAAGAAGTACTACCCTAATGCTGGCTGCATTAATGGACATCATCCTGCATCTGGATGCGCACCTGCTTGCGCTTACCCAGCAATACGGGTTGTGGGTGTATGCGATTCTGTTCCTGATCATTTACAGCGAAACAGGTCTGGTGATCGCCCCCTTTCTGCCCGGCGATTCGCTGTTGTTCGTGGCGGGCGCGCTGTGCGGAATGGGTGCGCTGCAACTGGGCTGGCTGGTGCCGTTGCTGGTGCTGGCGGCATTTTGCGGCGACAACACCAACTACTGGATAGGTCGTCTGGTCGGAATGCGCCTGCTGAAACTCGCCGGTGGCAGACTCATCAAACGCGAGCACATCGACAAGACCCACGCTTTCTATGAAAAACACGGCGGCAAGACTGTCGTGCTTGCGCGTTTCCTGCCCATCATTCGCACCTTCGCGCCATTTGTGGCCGGCATAGGCGTAATGGGCTACCGGAAGTTCGTGTCATTCAGCGCACTGGGGAGTGTGGCGTGGATAACCAGCCTGTCTGTGGCGGGCTACTTCTTCGGCAATATCCCCGTGGTCAAAGACAATCTCACCGTGATCATCCTCGGCATCATCGTGATTTCGATATTGCCCGCAATCAGCGAATTCATCCGGCGACTTGCAAGCAATCGTTCCGCTTCGTAACCGCGTTCGCCCGAAACGGTACGACTCCGGTGACTGATCATCGGCAAGGAAGCCTCGTCCTGCCCGGATGCTACCGACAATCATTTGTGCTACCTTCACCCCCGCAGGTCCGGTCATTGAATAAAAAATGTTCTGGTGGGAATTTTGCATGACGAAGCGATCGCTTATATTTCTATTGCTGGGTTGCATTTTCAGCAGCAGTCCGGGCGCGGCCGAGAATATTCCGGATGCAACGGCCGACATTGCATCTTTACCCGATTACAGCGATACCCTGCTCGGTGACCGGGGTGGCAGGCGCACGGCCATGAGTGATGCGGGATATGACTGGGAGATCGTTTACAAGCTCGATCTGCTCGGCAAAGTCTCCCAGCCCGGGCAAAAGATTTACGGTCTGGATAACCTCGATATCAAACTTGCGCTGGACGGTGAAAAGATTGCCGGTCTGAAGGGCAGCAGCGGCCTGCTGTATATCCTGAGCAACCGCGGCGGTAAGCCGGTAGTGCACGGCGATCACTCGGCCGGTCTGGACAACATCGAAACACCCGCAGGGGGCAATACCACCAAGCTTTACCAGGCATGGATACAGCAAACCTTTCTGGATGATCGGCTGTCGGTGCTGGCCGGATTGTATGATCTGAACTCCGAGTTCTACGTAACCGAGTCATCGTCCATGTTCATCGAGCCCGTTTACGGTATCGGTGCGGAGATGGCCGGCACCGGACAAAACGGCCCGTCCATCTTCCCCACGACCTCAATGTCCCTGCGCATCAAGGCAGAATCGGCCGGTTACTATTTGCAGGCAGCCACTCTGGACGGCGTGCCGGGCGATCCCAATAATCCCCATGGCACGCATGTGCAATTCAACAAGGGGGATGGTGCGCTGGATGTGATCGAAGGCGGGTTGCCTTTGGGCGGTGCGGACGATGCTCGTGACAACAAATTGGCGCTTGGGGTGTGGCGTTATACATCCCGCTTCGACGATTTGCTCGACCCGGCAGTAAAACGTATCAGCCGCGGCTACTATGTCTTGCTGGACAAAGTGCTGCGTTACCAACCGGACAGTAACAGGGAAAGTGTCAACGGTTTCATGAGGGTCGGAAAGACTGACGGCGACACTTCCCAATTCGATCTGTCGTGGAGCACCGGGCTGGTATTTTCAGGCCTGTTTGAAGGCCGTGATCAGGACCGGTTGGGCATCGCCTATGCACAGGAACGCAACGGTGAAAAATGGCGTAGCTACTCTGACAACCCTGTTGTTTTCGAAAAATCACTGGAATTGTCTTACCGCTATCGGGCGATGCCGGGGCTGGTAGTGCAACCGATGGCCCAGTACCTGCTCAACCACAGCAGCGATCCGACCCGGGATAAAGGCTGGTGGCTGGGCACACGCTTCAAGACTACATTTTAAAGCTTGGCTTTAAGATATAGCGCTGTGGCAGGTCAACCAAACCGGCCTGTTATGTAGTCTTCAGTTTCTTTTCTTTTCGGATTGGTGAATACGTTGCTGGTTTCGCCGAGTTCGATCAGGTCGCCGAGGTACATGTAGGCGGTGTAGTCGGAGATACGCGCGGCTTGCTGCATGTTGTGCGTGACGATCACGATGGTGAAGTCTTCCTTCAATTCGTCGATCAGTTTCTCGATATGGGCCGTGGAGATCGGATCCAGCGCGGAGGTGGGCTCGTCCAGCAGCAGTATTTGGGGTTTGACCGCAATGGCGCGGGCGATGCACAGGCGCTGTTGCTGTCCGCCGGAAAGACCGGTGCCGCTTTGTTTGAGCTTGTCTTTGACCTCGCCCCACAGCGCGGCCTTGCGCAATGCCCATTCCACGCGTGTTTCCATGTCATGCTTGCTGAGGTTTTCGTAAAGCTTTACCCCGAATGCGATGTTGTCGTAAATGGACATCGGGAACGGGGTGGGCTTCTGGAACACCATGCCGATCTTGGCGCGCAACATGTTCAGGTCCTGTTTGGCGTCGAGAATATTCGCACCATCGAGCAGGATATCCCCGGTGGCTTTTTGTTTCGGATAGAGCTGATACATGCGGTTGAAGGTGCGCAGCAGGGTGGACTTGCCGCATCCGGACGGGCCGATGAACGCGGTCACCATTTTTTCGGCGATGCTCAGGTTGATATCTTTGAGCGCGCGGAAATTCCCGTAATAAAAATTCAGGTTCTTGATGATTATCTTCGGATTGGCGACAGTTTCGATGTCCATGAGCTTGCCTTGTTAATAGCCGGTTAATGGGTGGTGGTGCTTTGCCGGAACAGTACACGCGCCAGAATATTGAGTGTCAGCACACTGAGTGTGATCAGCAGCGCGCCAGCCCAGGCCAGCTTTTGCCAGTCGTCATAGGGGCTCATCGCGAACTGGAAGATCACCACCGGCAAATTGGCCATGGGCTGGTTCATGTTGCTGCTCCAGAACTGGTTGTTCAGCGCTGTAAACAGCAGCGGCGCGGTTTCTCCGCTGATGCGTGCCACCGCCAGCAATACCCCGGTGATGATGCCGGCGCGAGCGGCGCGCAGCGTGACGAAATTGATCACTTTCCACTGCGGTGCCCCGAGTGCCGCTGCGGCTTCGCGCAGGGTGCTGGGCACCAGGCGCAGCATGTTTTCGGTGGTACGGATCACGACCGGGATCACCAGGATGGCTAGGGCAAATGCACCTGCCCAGCCGGCGAAGTGTTTGACCCTGATCACATAAATCTCATAGACGAACAGGCCGATCACGATGGAGGGTGCCGACAGCAGTACGTCATTGATGAAGCGGGTGACGGGCGCCATCCAGCCGCGCTGTCCGAATTCAGCCAGATAGGTGCCGGCCAGAATCCCGATCGGCGTGCCGATCAGGGTGCCGACCACGGTCATCATCAGACTGCCCGCGATTGCGTTGAGCAGCCCGCCCGAGTCTCCCGGGGGCGGGGTCATCTGGGTAAACACCGCAAGGGTGAGGGAGGGCAGCCCATGAATCAGTAGCGTAAACAGTATCCAGCACAGCCAGAACAGGCCAAACAGCATGGCCAGCACCGAGACCGAAAGCCCGGCCGCATTGATGAGGCGGCGGCGAGTGTACAGACTCGGCAAAATATTCATGATGCTTGTCCTTCCCGTTTACCGAGTTTGTGTAGCATGTAGCGCGCGATGGCCAGCACCACGAATGTAATGAAGAACAGGATCAGGGCAAGTTCGATCAGCGAAGATGTGTAGATTTCGCCGAAAGCTTCATTGAATTCATTGGCCAGTGCCGAGGAAATGCTGTTGCCCGGCATCAACAGTGACTTGGTCAATTCGTGCGAATTCCCGATCACGAAGGTGACGGCCATGGTTTCGCCCAGTGCGCGACCCAGCCCCAGCATGATGCCGCCGGCCACCCCGACCTTGGTGTAGGGCAGCACCACCTGCCACATCACTTCCCAGGTGGTTGCGCCGACCGCATAGGCCGACTCCTTGAGCATCGGCGGGACCACGTCAAAAACATCACGCATCACCGAAGCAATGAACGGGATGACCATGATGGCGAGGATGATGCCGGCCGTCAGCAGGCCGATGCCCATCGGCGGGCCGGAAAAGAATGGGCCAATGTAGGGCAGGCTGCCGATGTGTTGGTTCAGCCACGGCTCGACCGTATCGGCGAACATCGGTGCAAAAATGAACAGGCCCCACATGCCATAGATGATGCTGGGGATGCCGGCGAGCAATTCGATCGCGATGCCGAGCGGCCGGCGCAGTATGCGCGGGGAGAGTTCGGTAAGAAAGAGGGCAATTCCAAAGCTGACCGGTATCGCAATGAGCAGCGCGATGCCGGATGTGACAAGCGTGCCGAAAACAGGGATCAGCGCGCCAAATTTATCATTGACCGGATCCCATTCGGAACTGGTCAGAAAGCCGAAGCCAAAAGCGTGGATGGCAGGCATGCTGCCTACAACGAGTGAAGCGATAATAGCCGCCAACAGCGTCAATACCCCGAATGCGCAGACTCGCGTCAGGCTCCGGAATGACAAGTCGAAGATTGCTTGTCGTTTGAGTTTTGCGTGCTGTGAAAAAATCGGCATGGGAGCGTAATTCTGGTTAAAAAAATAACGGGGGCATCAAGCCCCCGCGATTATAGCCTATGGGTGTGTTGTGTCAGCCACGCCCCACATTTATTTCCAGACAGATTTGCCAGCGGCAGTCTTGATCTGTGATTTCCATTCTTTATGGATCAGCTTGACCAGGCTTGCCGGCAATGGAACGTAATCCAGGTCTGATGCCATTTTGCTGCCGTGTTCGTAGGACCATGCAAAGAACTTCAGCACTTCCTTGGCAGTTGCAGGCTTGTCCTGAACCTTGTACATCAGGATGAAAGTCGCGCCGGCGATAGGCCAGCTATTTTTGCCGGCTTGATTGGTCAGCAAAAGATAGAAGCCGGGTGCCTTGTTCCAGTCTGCTCCGGCTGCAGCTGCCTTGAAGGCAGAAGATTCCGGCTGAACGTAATAACCGTCGTGGTTCTTCAACGAAACGTGGTTCATGTGGTTCTGCAGTGCGTAGGCATATTCCACATAGCCGATGGAACCCTTGATGCGTTGAACGTAAGAAGCCACGCCTTCGTTGCCCTTGCCGCCGGTACCGGCTTTCCATGCTACTGATGTACCCACGCCTACAGTGGATTTCCAGTCAGGGCTGACTTTGGACAGATAGTTGGTGAAAATGAAGCTGGTGCCCGAGCCATCGGAACGGTGCACGACAGTAATGGCCTGGTCAGGCAGCTTGATATCCTTGTTCAAAGCGGCGATAGCCGGGTCATTCCACTTGGTGATCTTGCCCAGGTAGATGTCGGCCAGGGTTGAACCATCCAATTTCAGCGAGCCGGAAGGAATACCTTCCAGATTGATGACGGGAACCACACCACCCATGGCGGTCGGGAATTGCATCAGGCCATTCTTTTCAAGAACATCAGGCTCGAGGGGCATGTCGGATGCGCCGAAGTCTACAGTCTTGGCTTCAATTTGCTTGATGCCGCCGCCGGAGCCGATCGATTGATAGTTCAGGCCGATACCGGTATTTTTCTTGTAGGCATCAGCCCACTTGGAATATACGGGGTACGGGAAAGTGGCACCTGCACCGGTGATGTCGGTTGCCTGGCTCACTCCGGCGTAGGCGATTGCAGCAGTAGCCGCGATGCCGATGAAGAGTTGCTTCAGTTTGCTATTCATTAATGTCTCCAGTTGGATTAAGTATGGTGCTTGCCGCCATGTGTGATGGATGATTGCATCCGTACACTTTGTTGCAGCGCGCATATTAGGGAGATATTGTTACAGGAATATTACAGTAAAACATTGTCAGCGGGTTTTCCCGTAGGTTGCCGCGTTAAAAGCGGATTCAAGCGCATCCACCTCTGCAATCATGCCGCGTGACTATTGCCCGGTGTCGCCCAGTTCGCGCTCGATTTCCTCGGCAGTGATATGGCGCACATCACGTCCTTTCACCATGTAGACCACATATTCGGACATATTCTTGGCATGGTCGCCTATGCGTTCCAGGGCTTTGGCGATAAACAGGATCTCCAATGCGCTGGAAATGGTGCGCGGGTCTTCCATCATGAAGGAAAGATATATCGCAAGATCATGCGGAATTCTTCATCAACCTGCTCATCCTGGCGCACGACCTCGGCGACAGAGAAAATATCCATCTTGGTAAAAGCGTCCAGCGACTTTTCCAGCATATTGAGCGTCAGAATTGAAACAGTCTTGATTTTTTCAAAACGTGGCAGGGTCAGGCCGCTTTTCTGTGCCAAACGCTTGGCCGTGGCTGCGATTTTTTTGGCCTCATCACCGATGCGTTCGAGGTCCGTGATGGTTTTGATCACCATGATCACCATACGCAAATCGACAGCTGTCGGTTGGCGGCGGGCGATGATCCAGGTGCAGCTTTCATCTATTTCCACTTCCAGCCTGTTGACACGGTAGTCGTTGGAAATGATGAGATCCATTGCTGCCAGATTGCCGGAAGTCAGCGACTCAATGGCAAGCCGGACCTGGCTTCTCACCGGCTCGCCCATCTGCATTACCAGGGCACGCACAGATTCAAGCTCGACGTCATACTGTTTCAGGGTGTGTTCGCTGTTGGCCATCTGATACCTTTTTGCCAGATTCGGATATAAGCGGCGATGCTAAACGTGCAGCGTGACGGTTTTGTTGCAGGAGTTTCCTTTGAAAATGCGGCGTTCTTCATTTCGGTCATATTTTCCGGGATTGCTGGCGCGCCGGTAATTTTTGTGTTTTAATGCATCTGTCATTTCGATAGTTGTTTAACAGTGGAAATATAAAGTGATGAAACCGGCGCAAGTTGTGAAAGCATTATCGGCTCTGGCGCAACCCACGCGCCTGGCGTTGTACCGCTTGCTGGTGGCGCGCGGGCCGGAAGGGATGGCGGCAGGGCAGGCGTCCGAAAAGTTGAAGGTGTCACCGGCGACCCTGTCGTTTCATTTCAGGACGCTCAGCCATGCGGGCTTGATCGAGAGCAGGCAGGAAGGGCGCTTCATTTATTACGCCGCGAATTACACCGTGATGAATGACATGCTGGCCTACCTGATGGAAAACTGCTGCGGCGGCGATCCCGATGCCTGCAAGCCGGCAAGGTAACCGTCCGGAAAAATATAAGGAATTTCCATGAATGCCATTTTGAACCGACAGCCACGCTCTTTCCTGGTGATCGCTGCCGTGATCTGGTTCGGTATCTACATAATACTGGAGCCGCTTTCGCATATCCTGGTGAATGGTCTGCCGCTTGAGCCGGGCAGTCATGCCTACGATGCATTGCAATTCTTCCTGTATGACACGCCCAAGGTGCTGCTGCTGTTGACCGGCGTAGTGATGGTGATGGGCATGGTCAATTCCTACTTCACCCCGGAACGTACACGTGCCCTGCTTTCAGGGCGCAATGAAGGTGTCGGCAACATCATGGCCGCGCTGCTCGGTATAGTCACGCCGTTCTGTTCCTGTTCCGCGGTGCCGTTGTTCATCGGCTTCGTGCAGGCAGGCGTGCCGTTGGGCGTGACCTTCTCCTTTTTGATTTCCGCACCCATGGTCAACGAAATCGCACTTGCACTGCTTTTCGCCCTGTTCGGCTGGAAGATCGCCGCGTTGTACCTGGTGCTGGGCCTGTCCATCGCGATCATATCCGGATACATCATCGGCCGACTCAAGATGGAAGCGCATCTGGAAGACTGGGTGCGCAACATGCCGCAGGTCAGCGCGGCCGTAGCAGGGGATACGCTGAAACTGACAGACCGTATAAATGCGGGATTCTCTTCCGTGCGCGAAATCGTCGGCAGGGTGTGGCCCTATGTGCT
>JBBRFZ010000049.1:0-17719 GCA_038241165.1 Burkholderiales bacterium
TGTGGAAATCGTCCATGCAACACACAAAAATGTGCTGCGCATACCGACGCAAACCCTGCTAGAAGGTAATCGCGTATTGCTGTACGGACCCGGCGGTATACTTGAAGAACGCAGCGTGACCACGGGTCTGGCAAACTGGGATGAAACCGAAATCACCTCCGGGTTGAAGGAGGGTGACCAGGTCGTGTTGTCGCTCGATAAGGCCGGGGTGAAAGCCGGGGTGCGCGTGCGACCCGTGACAGTTCAGCCCGGTACCACACCAGCCAAATGATAGAGTTCACAGGGGTAAAACGCTTGTTCAAGGTGGGCGATCAGGAGGTTGCCGCGTTGCGCGATATCAACCTTGAACTGGTCGCGGGCGAGTACGTTTCCATCATGGGGCCATCCGGCTCCGGAAAATCCACACTGCTCAACCTGATCGGCCTGCTGGACCGCCCAACCTCGGGCATCTACCGCTTGGACGGCCTCGACGTGACCACGCTCGACGATGAAGCGCAAGCTCGGGTGAGGAGCGAGAAGATCGGTTTCGTGTTCCAGTTTTTTCACCTGGTGCCGCGTCTTACCGCGACCATGAACATCGAGCTGCCGCTGCTCCTTGCCGGAGTGCCGCCGGAAGAACGCAAAGCACGCGTGACGCAACTGCTGAAGAGCTACGGCCTGACCGACCGTGCCGACCACAGGCCCGACCAGCTTTCCGGTGGCCAGCGCCAGCGTGTGGCAATTGCCCGTGCGACCAGCATGCATCCGCTGGTGCTGCTCGCTGATGAACCGACCGGCAATCTGGACCAGACCACCGGCAAGGAAGTGATGAACCTGCTCGAGCAGCTTGTTACTCAGGGCGTCGCCCTGATACTGGTCACACACGATCCCGGACTGGGTGCGCGCGCCTCGCGTCAATTGAACATGGTTGACGGGCAGATCGTTTCGGATACGCGGAGTGGTTCTTGATGAGCTTGTCGAAGCATGAACGTTCACCCTTCGACAGGCTCAGGGCGAACGGTTGCATATGAATCCCGGCGACACTTTGCGTTTTGCTTCCGGCAGTTTGCGGGGAGCGCGCACGCGCACGCTGCTGATGATGCTCGCCATGTCCATAGGCGTGGCGGCTGTGGTGATCCTTACCGCGCTGGGTGAAGGTGCGCGCCGTTACGTGATCGGGCAGTTTTCTTCGCTGGGCACAAATTTGGTGATCGTCCTGCCCGGACGCTCCGAAACGGCAGGTGTCAATCCGGGCATGCTGCTCGGTCAGACTGCGCGTGACCTGGTGCTGGACGATGCTCAGGCTTTGTTGCGCAGCACGGCCATTCGCCGCATTGCACCGCTATCCATCGGCGCGGCACAGGCATCGCACGGGTCGCTCAACCGGGAAGTGGTGGTGATGGGTACCACCGCAAATATGCTGGCGATCCGCCACATGGATATGGGGCAGGGACAATTCCTGCCGCAGATCGACCCGCGCTCGGCCTTGCCGGTGTGCGTGCTGGGCGCCACCATCAAGAAAGAATTGTTCGGCTCTGAACAGGTGATTGGCGCATGGCTGCGCCTGGGCGACCGCCGTTTCCGGGTGATCGGCGTGCTTGCCAAACAGGGTGAATCGATGGGCATGAACAGTGATGAGCTGGTCATCGTCCCGGTGGCATCGGCGCACATGCTTTTCAACACCCAGGCGCTGTTCCGCATCATGATCGAAGCCAAGAACCGCGACATGATTGAGCCTGCCAAGCGCGATGCCGAGCAGATCCTGATGCAGCAGCACGGCGGCGAGCGTGACGTGACGGTGATCACGCAGGATGCAGTGCTGGCCACATTCGACAAGATCCTGCGCGCATTGACGCTGGCGGTCGGCGGCATCGCCGCGATCAGCCTGTCGGTGGCGGGCGTGCTGATCATGAACGTGATGCTGATCGCGGTGGCCCAGCGCACGCAGGAAATCGGCCTGCTCAAGGCGCTGGGCGCCCCGCCCAAGCAGATACGCCACCTGTTTTTCGCCGAGGCTGCGCTGCTTTCCGCGATCGGCAGCGTGCTCGGACTGGTGCTGGGCGAGATCGGCACCGCCATCATCGGTCAGATCTATCCCACCTTGCCGGTGGCTGCGCCGTGGTGGGCTGTGCTGGCGGCATTCGGTACCGCGCTCGGCACCGGTATACTGTTCAGCGTGATGCCTGCGCGCCGGGCCGCGCAGCTCGACCCGGTAATGGCATTGGCGAAAAGGTGATGGACACCCTTGTAAATCCATTTATCGGGCGAATCGCGGTGTCGCGTGCTCGCTCTTTCCTCGCCTACCAACATGGTATGTCTCGTCATTCGCTGATGAAACAACTAGCCATTCGACTAAGCCCGCAAGCAGGCAAGTCGCTGGTTATGCGCGGCTCCTTGCGCATCATCCCGAAGTGGTTTAAGCAGGCAAGCCGCGAAGCGGATGCTCGCAAAAATGAATTTCCAAAGGTGTCATAGGAAATGTTTTTTAGTGACCTGCTTCGTCTTACCACCTCAAGTCTGACAGCCTATCGCATGCGCAGTTTCCTGACCGGGCTGGGTATCGCCATCGGTGTGGCGACGGTGATCCTGCTCACTTCCATCGGCGAAGGCCTGCATCAATTCGTGTTGTCCGAATTCAACCAGTTCGGCACCAATATCATCGGCATCCAGCCTGGCAAGACGCAGACACATGGTACGAGCGTGGGCGTGTTCGGATCGGTGCGGCCGTTATCAATCGAGGATGCTGAAGCATTGCGTCGTGTGCCCGGAGTGGAGTATGTAACGCCGGTCGTGCAGGGTAATGCCGAAATCAGGGCAAACGGAAAAAGCAGGCGCGTCACGGTGTACGGTGTGGGCGCAGAGTTTCCCAAGGCCTTTAATCTGGGTGTACAGATCGGCAACTCGCTGCCCGTCGAAGACCCGAGCCATGCACGTGCTTTTGCGGTACTGGGCGCCAAGGTGAGAAACGAGCTGTTCAGTGCGGAAAATCCGCTGGGCGGTTATCTGCATATCGGGGGGGTGCGC
Organism: Burkholderiales bacterium; assembly: GCA_038241165.1. GTDB lineage: Bacteria > Pseudomonadota > Gammaproteobacteria > Burkholderiales > Gallionellaceae > Gallionella. The sequence goes on from JBBRFZ010000049.1 coordinate 3,004, forward strand.
TATCGCGTAATCGGCGTGATGGAACCCAAGGGACAGGTGCTAGGTTTCGATCTCGACGACACGGTTTTCATCCCGGTCGCGCGCGGTCTGGAATTGTTCAATCGCCCCGGCGTGATGGAGATCGATGTCACTTATCCGGATAACGTCTCCGCAGACAGCGTGGAGCGGGGTGTGCGCCGCGTATTGACTGCACGCCACGGCCAGGATGACTATACCGTGATATCCCAGGAAAAGGCGATGGAAGTGCTCGGCTCCGTGCTGAATGTGATCACCTTCGCGGTTGGCGTGCTGGGCAGTATTTCGCTACTGGTCGGCGGCGTCGGCATCCTCACCATCATGACCATGGCGGTCACCGAACGCACCGGCGAGATCGGTTTGCTGCGCGCCCTGGGGGCGAAAGAACGGCAGGTGTTGACGCTGTTTCTGGGCGAAGCGATCCTGCTGTCCTCTGCGGGCGGGCTGGTCGGACTTGCGCTGGGTATCGGCATCGCACAGGGATTGCACCTGCTGTTCCCGGCGTTGCCGGTGCACACGCCGTGGCTGTTTGCAATCGCCGCGGAATTGACCGCGGTCAGTATCGGCCTGATTGCCGGGGTGATGCCCGCACGCCGTGCCGCGCGGCTCGATCCCGTCGAAGCGCTGCGTACGGAATGAACAAGCCTGTCAGCTGTGACATCTTTTGCAACGTCATAGACAACTATGGTGACATCGGTGTGTGCTGGCGGCTGGCGCGGCAGCTGATGAACGAGCACGGTCTCGCTGTCAGGTTATGGGTGGACGACTTGAGCAGCCTGGCCAAGTTGTGCCCTGAAATTGATGCCGCATTGGGCACCCAACAATGCCGGGGAGTGAAAGTGAGACACTGGACTGCCGAAGCTTTTCGCGCTATTCCCCAATCCCTCTCCCGGCCTGCCCGCCACCCTCTCCCGCTTGCGGGAGAGGGGATGGGGGAGAGGGTAGTGGCCGATCTAGTGATTGAAGCTTTTGCCTGCAAGCTGCCGCCCGGATACATCGAGGCGATGGTGGCGCAAGAACACAAAACCGTCTGGATCAACCTCGAATATCTTTCCGCCGAGGAGTGGATCGAAAGCCACCACAGGCTGCCTTCGCCGCATCCTTCGTTGCCGTTGACCAAATATTTTTTCTTTCCCGGTTTTACGCCGAAAACAGGCGGGCTTTTGCTGGAACGCGACCTGCTGGCACGGCGCGATGCATTTCGGAACGATACCCTGCAGCAGCAAGCATTCTGGCGTTCCGTCGGATTGGAAATGCCTGCGGCGGAGACCCTGAAAGTTTCGCTGTTCAGTTACGAAAACGCAGCATTGCCCGGCCTTTTCGATGCTTGTGCGAACGGCACCCGGCCAGTGCTGTGCCTGGTTCCTGAAGGGCGCATCCTGCCGCAGATCAGACAATACTTTGATGATCCCGGGCCGCAGGCCGGCAGCGATTACCAACGCGGCCAATTGCATGTCCGAATATTGCCGTTCCTTGAGCAGCAGCGATATGACTTGCTGCTGTGGGCGTGCGATGTCAATTTCGTGCGCGGGGAGGATTCATTCGTCCGGGCACAATGGGCGGGGAGGCCGTTCGTCTGGCAAATTTACCCGCAACACGACGAGGTGCACTTGAAAAAGCTCAAAGCCTTCATCATGTTATACGGAAAGCAACTGGGGCAGCCAGCAATCGTGGCTTTGCAGGGTATGTGGATGGCATGGAACACGGAAACAACGAGCATTGAAGACGGGGCAGGGCATTCGTGGCCTGCATTTTTAGCGGCATGCGGTGAACTTGAACACCACGCACAACATTGGGTGCGGCAATTGGCCGAAAACAATCTGGCGATGAATTTACTGGATTTTGACGGGGAAATCGGTAGAATGCGCGCCTTGAAAAGTGAAGGGTAGTAAACATGAAAACAGCACAAGAAGTACGTGTAGGCAACGTCATTATGGTGGGTACCGATCCTATGGTCGTGCTTAAGGCTGAATACAGCCGTTCCGGCCGTAACGGTTCCGTGGTCAAGATGAAGATGAAGAATCTGCTGACCGACTCGGCAAAAGAGACCGTGTACAGCGCCGACGACAAATTCGACCAGGTCATTCTGGATCGCAAGGAAGTCACCTATTCCTACTTTGCCGATCCGATGTATGTTTTCATGGACAGCGAATACAACCAGTACGAGATCGAGGCCGAAAGCATGGGCGACGCGATCAACTACATCGAAGACAACATGCCATGCGAAGTGGTGTTCTATAACGACAAGGCCATCTCGGTCGAGTTGCCCAACACCATCGTGCGCGAAGTCATCTATACCGAACCCGCGGTGCGCGGCGATACTTCAGGCAAGGTGATGAAGCCCGCCAAGATCAACACCGGGTTTGAATTGCCGGTTGCCGCATTTATCGAGATCGGTGACAAGATCGAGATCGACACCCGTTCCAACGAGTTTAAAAAACGCGCCTGATCAGCGGGTATTTCCCAACAAAAAGGCCAACCGCAGGGTTGGCCTTTTTGTTTGTGTGTCGCCGAAATGCCAACGAGCTTTGTTCGGAATGCGCCGGTATCAGGAGTAGCCCGGCGTTGGTATCCCGCGTGGTAGCAACTAACCTGAGTATGCCGACAATGCCGGTTCAGCCGAATACATCTGCAATCAACGGGGCAAAAGATGCCACTACAACTGCAAAAGTGGCAAACCATCCAAGTTCGCTGAAGAATTTTATTTCATCTATTTCTAATTTGTAATCTGGTTTCAAGGACATGATAGCCGCCTCCAAAAAGATAAAACTTGAAATGATAATGAAGATTATTACAGCTGCTGCACTTTGAATTATTTCCCACAAAATGTGCGCGTATACTAGGCATAACCAAGTAAATATGTCAAGTATTATGTGTGATCCTCGGCTGTCCGGTAGCAAGCCGAATACACTTATGCATTTGCTGCTGACGTAATACGCAATGTCCACTGGCGAGCAGCATGATCAGACAACGCAATTTCAGGCGTGTCGGCTGACCATGTGCCCCCGGTTCACTCGATCCGGACGGGTTTGATTTTCGACTGAAGCCGCTGACCGCCGCGAGCGCGCTTTCCGAAATAGTTCTGCAACATTGCACCGGACAATTTGACGACCTGCTCTTTGGCGCCAGCCTTGCCGATTATCTTCAGCTCAGCCTGGTTGATAACGGCTGCCGCCGCCAATTCTTCCTTGTCGCCCAGGCCCATCAGTATGACCCCCTTGCCACCACCGGGCAGACGTTTCAATTCGCCAAACAGGAACACCAGCAATCTGCCGCCGGTGGATACGGCGGCCACCAGTGATTGTTCGGTGGGTGTGAACGGGACAGGGGGCAGGATGCTTTCCTTGTCCACGGTGATGAACTGTTTGCCGGCCTTGTTTCTTCCCACCATGTCGCAGAAGGCGCAGGTGAAGCCGTAACCGGTGGAGGTCGCGATCAGGAGTTGCTGGTCGGATTTTCCGCACAGCGCGTGCGCGATTTTTGCACCGGGCGCGAGATCGATGAAGGTGGCGAGCGGAGCGCCGTCGCCGCGTCCAGAGGGTAGTTGTGCGACCGGGATGCTGCACACGCGGCCGTTATCGCAGACCACGATGCAGTTGTCGGTGGTGCGGCACTCATACTTTCCCAACAAGCCGTCCCCATCCTTGAAGGCGAGCGTGGACAGATCCAGTCCGTGTCCCTGACGGCTGCGCACCCAGTGCTTGTTCGAGATGATCACGGTCACCGGTTCGTCCAGCAGCGGTACTACCAGTGTTGATTTTTCCGCTTCCTTGATCAGTGTGCGACGGTCGTCGCCGTACTTCGCGGCATCGACTTCGATTTCGGTGGCGACCAGTTCGCGCAATGCGCTTTCCTTGGCCAGCAGGCGTGTCAGTTCGCGGCGTTCCTTTTCCAGCACCTTCACTTCTTTTTCGATGCGTATGCCTTCCATGCGCGCCAACTGGCGCAGGCGGATTTCCAGTATGTCTTCAGCTTGTCGATCGGAAAGTTCGAAGCGCGCGATCAATGCGGCCTTGGGATCGTCCGATTCACGGATCAGCGCGATCACCTCGTCGAGATTCAGGAACACGATCAGGCGTCCCTGCAGTATGTGCAGCCTGTCATTGACCTGGGCCAGGCGATGCTCGCTGCGGCGGCGCACTGTGCTCAGGCGGAACTCTACCCATTCGCGGATAATTTTGGAGAGCGGCTTTTGCTGCGGGCGACCGTCCAGGCCGATCATCGTCATATTGATGGGCGCGGAAGATTCGAGACTGGTGTGGGCGAGCAATACATTCATCAGATCGGCCTCCGACTGGCGCGATGACTTGGGCTGGAACACCAGCCGTATCGCCTGCGACTTGTCGGATTCGTCCGCCACTGCATCAAGCACCGACAGCAGCAGTTGCTTGTTCTGCACCTGATCCTGATTCAGGCTCTTCTTGTTGGCTTTGACCTTCGGGTTGGTCAGTTCACCGATTTCTTCCAGCACCTTGCGCGTCGATACGCCATGCGGAAGTTCATGCACCACGACTTGCCACTGGCCGCGCGCAAGCTCCTCGACCGACCAGCGTGCGCGCATCTTCAGCGAGCCGCGCCCGCTCAGGTAGCAGTCGCGGATGTCGCGTTCGGACGAGATGATCTGCCCGCCACCGGGGAAATCCGGCCCGTGTAAGCAGGCGAGCAGGGCGTCGTCACCGAGGTCCGGCTTGCGCACCAACTGCACGGCGGCATCAGCGACTTCACGCAGGTTGTGTGAGGGGATCTCCGTCGCCATGCCGACCGCGATGCCCGATGCGCCGTTGAGCAGCACCATCGGCAGCCGTGCCGGGAGCATCGCGGGTTCCTTGAATGCGCCGTCGTAGTTGGGCACAAAGTCCACCGTGCCCATGTCGATCTCGGACAGCAGCAGTTCGGCCAGCGGCGTGAGGCGCGCCTCGGTGTAGCGCATCGCCGCGGCATTGTCACCGTCGCGGGTGCCAAAGTTGCCCTGGCCGTCCACCAGCGGATAGCGCAGCGAGAAATCCTGCGCCAGCCGCACCATCGCCTCGTAGGCGGACGAGTCACCGTGCGGATGATATTTGCCCAGCACATCACCGACCACCCGTGCCGACTTGACATGCTTGCTGCCGTGGTTCAGGCCCATCGCGCGCATCGCGTAGAGAATGCGGCGCTGCACAGGCTTCTGTCCGTCGCACACGTCCGGCAGCGCACGGCCTTTGACTACCGAGATCGCGTATTCCAGATAGGCGCGCTCGGCATACTGCGCGATCGGCACTTCGTCGCCATCCGGCAATGCGGGCAGTGGGGCGAATTGCCTTGCGCCGCCGTTGCCGGCTGCTGCAGACTCCGGAGCTTCTGCAGATTCCTCCACTACTTCCGTCGCATCGCTTTCTGCAGCGGGAAACAGATCGGACTGGTCTTCGTTGTTCGAATTGTTCGGGTTGTCCGTATCGTTCGGGTTGGTAGGATTGTTACTCATGTTTACACATCCCCCGTAACTTCATTACCGTGATATTCCAGCCACGCACGGCGTGTCGATGCTTCGTGTTTGCCCATCAGCATGTTGAACATTTCCATATTTTCGTTGAACGGGATCGCGGCGACATTCACTTTCAGAGCGCGCCGCGTATCGGGGTTGAGCGTGGTGTCCCAAAGTTGCTCGGCATTCATTTCGCCCAGGCCCTTGAAGCGTGAAATCGACCAGGAACCTTCGCGTACCTTTTCCTGGCGCAACCGGTCCTCGATGGCGAGCAATTCGCCTTCGTTGAGTGCATAGATCTTGCGAATCGGCTTCTTGCCCTGCGCGGGTACGTCCACGCGGAACAACGGCGGCTGCGCCAGATATATTTTCCCGGCCAGCACCACCTGGTAGAAGTGGCGGAAGAACAGCGTGAGCAGCAACGTGGAAATGTGGGCGCCGTCCACGTCGGCGTCGGCCATGATGTAAATGCCGTTGTAGCGCAGTCCTGACAGGTCCGCCTGCTCGTCGGGTCCATGCGGATCCACGCCGATAGCCACGGCGATATCGTGTATCTCGTTGTTGGCGAATAACCGGTCTTTTTCTACCTCAAAGGTGTTAAGCACCTTGCCGCGCAACGGCAGCACGGCCTGGAATTCCTTGTTGCGTCCCTGTTTGGCCGAGCCACCTGCGGAATCGCCTTCCACAAGGAACAACTCGGTGCGGCTGGGGTCGCTGGAGCTGCAATCGGTCAGCTTGCCGGGCAGCACCGCGACCGACGAACCCTTCCGCTTCTCAACCTTCTGGGCCGAGCGCATGCGGGTCTGCGCCTGCTGAATGGCCAGTTCGGTGATGCGCTTGCCGTAGTCTACATGCTCGTTCAACCACAGATCCAGCGGATCTTTCACCATCAGGGACACCAGACGCAGCGCATCGCGCGACACCAGCTTGTCCTTGGTCTGTCCCTGGAACTGAGGGTCCAATACTCTGGCAGACAGCACGAAACTGGCACGCGAGAAAACGTCATCCGACACCAGTTTTACACCTTTGGGCAACATGCCGTGCAGTTCGGCGAAATTCTTGACCGCGTTGAACACCCCGTCCTTCAATCCCGAATCATGCGTGCCGCCCGACCAGGTGGGGATCAGGTTGACGTAGGACTCGCGCACTACCGCGCCTTCCGCCGACCACACGATGGCCCAGGCCGCACCTTCGCCCTCGGCATAGCCGCTGTCGCTGCCCGCCGGCACGAACTTCTCAATTGCGAAGATCGGCACCGCCAATTCCTGTTCCTCGGTCGCTTCGGTCAGGTAGCCGCGCAATCCGTCCGGATACGACCATGATCTTGTTTCGCCGGTTTTCTCGATATGCAGAGTAATGCTTGCACCCGGCAGCAATACTGCCTTGGAACGCAGCGAGCGTTCCAGTTGCGCCAGGATGATATTGGGAACATCGAAATATTTGGGGTTCGGCCATGCACGCACGGTGGTGCCGCTGCGTTTTTTCGGGCAGTCGCCGACGCGAGCGAGCGGTGCTTCGGCCGCACCGTTCCTGAAGCGGATGAAATGCTCGCCGCCATCGCGATACACCGTCACCTCGACCTTGGTGGACAGCGCATTGGTGACCGCTACACCGACACCGTGCAGACCGCCAGCAAACTTGTAAGCGCCGCCGGTTTCCTTGTCGAACTTGCCGCCGGAATGGAGCACCGTGAACGCCACTTCCACCACCGACACACCTTCTTCGGAATGAATCCCGACCGGGATGCCCCGCCCGTCGTCCGCCACCGTCACAGAACCGTCGCTGTGCGCCGTGACGGCGATGTTCTTCGCATAAGCGGCCAGTGCTTCATCGCAGGCGTTGTCCACGACTTCTGCAATCAGATGGTTGGGTGATTCCAGATTGGTATACATTCCCGGTCGCTGGCGCACCGGTTCGAGACCGCGCAAAACTTTGAAACTGGATTCGTCGTAGGTATTTTTTGTCATAGTTTAGAGTCAGGGTGGAGCTGTTAGTGTGCTAGCGGGTTGCTTTGGGGGCCGTATTTTACAGAAAGTGGAGGGTCGTAAAAATAAAAAGCCGACACCAGGTCGGCTTTTCATTTTTAAACAAGGACTAAAGTTATTCCAAGCTCAGCACGAACTTGACCATTTTCTCTATCTTGTCCTTCTTATTGCCGGTTGGGTCATTGGCGGGCATGGGGAATGTACCCCAGTGACCGGAACCGCCCTTGGAGACCTTCATTACCAAACCTTCAAACAACGGATATTCCTTGCCGTTGTATTCAAAATTCTGGGCGCTCTTGTATTTCTTGCCCACATCACGCCATGCCGGGCCTATCACTTTGTGGTCAACGGCATGGCAAGCGAGACATTGCAGCTGTTTCACTTCCGCCGGCATAGTGGCAGCCAGTGCGCTGTTGGTAATCATCAAGGCTGCCGCTGCGGCGATACTAATGTATTTCATGTTTACTCCGTATTTTGGTAAAACTTGCAATTATTCGCGGTATGGTTATTCCATCGGACGGGATTCTATCTAAATTGCTCTGCCAGCACAAAAAGTAACAAACAGGAGGAGGTGAGCAGGGTTGTTAGCCCGTTCAGCTCGCAGACGGCGTGATACTGCTGGCCTCATTTAGAACGCGCCCATCACTCAAAACCAATTTAGTGACACAAATATGGATTGCAGCCTCGGTCTACGTCCACGTTGCCATCATCAAAAAGCGCCTCAGCCTGGACGCTTCTCCCTACACTTTGTTACAGATTCTATCGGTCACGCTGTTCGAGAAAATGCCCATAAAGCAAGCCTTACAGGACATCGACGATCAAACAGAAAATACCATTTGCAACAACCAACTGAATCTATTAGATTCTTAACTGACACTAGAGACATTCACAAGCTATTAAAAAATAGGGCGGGTTCAACTTTGAAGTGCAACTTTAAAAAATTAATGTCTGGAAGTATTGACAGCATGTATAAAAAGCACGCATGCTTATTTACAATTTGTTACAAATCAAAACGGTTGGTAAGGTAATTTGGTTTGTGCTGATTTGGCATTACTCAAATTCCGGGACGTTTTTTAACGACGCCTCGGTTTTTTGTGGCAGTTTTTTGTACGCAGCATTTAGGCTCAACTAACTACTAGGTAATTTGCTCGTGGCACAAACCGATAAATTGTCCGGATCTTATTGCGGGGTATCCTTCTGATGCCGCGCCGCCTGTTAAAGCTCGTCAGCAACAGCTTTACCCGGCAATCCGCCGCGCATCCGGTGACGCATGCCTTTACCACCGAGGACATCGTCTGGGTGATGGGCAGTTTCTGCGCCCTGAACCGCAAGCCCTTCGATGCCGAACTGCTGGTCAAACAGTTTCCCCCGCCGTATACCTCGGATTCGTTCATCCACGCCGCCCGCGCACTGGGCTTCAAGATCAAGCGCCGCGATTGTAATAGTGGTGAATTATCCAAGTTCAACCTGCCCTGTCTTGCTGTGCTGAGCGAGGCGGCACAATCTGAAGAGACAAGTGAGGTGACTGCACCTCAAACAGTGGCCAACGACGCACAAGCAAAAGCTGACTTGCAACATGACAAAGCTTTAGACAAGCCGATTAATGGTGCAGTTGAGAATCCCACCTCTGAGGACACACTTACCCCGGAAAATATTGCATCAGAAGAATGCACCTCCAAACCCGCACCCGCCCGCACTCACCCCGCCATCGTCATCAAGATCGAACAAGACAACGTGGTCCTGTTCGAGGCCGGCAGCAACCAGCCCAGGACGATGACTGCTGCCGACTTCGCGGCGCGCTATGCCGGCACCGCATTTCAGCTGGCGCTCGAGACGCAGGGCATCAAGGATCCCGACGGGGCGCTCAAGGATCAACGGCAATTCGGCTTTCGCTGGTTTATTCCCGAGCTGCTCAAGCATAAGAAAATCTGGCGCGACGTGCTGACTGCCTCGCTGATCATCCAGCTGCTTGCCTTGGCGACCCCACTGTTCACCCAGGTCATCATCGACAAGGTCGTGGTGCATCGCACCCAGAGCACCCTGATCGTGATGGGCATCGGGCTCGGTGTGTTCATGATCTTCTCCGCCTTGCTGTCCTGGGTGCGCCAGTATCTGGTACTGCACACCGGCAACCGCGTGGATGCGGTGCTGGGCGCGTCGGTCTTCGAGCACTTGTTCAAGCTGCCGCCGCGCTACTTCGAGCACCGACCCACCGGCGTCGTCGTTGCCCGTCTGCACGGCGTGGAAACGATACGCGAATTCGTCGCCAGCACCGCGGTCACGCTGCTGCTCGACCTGCCGTTCCTGTTCATCTTTCTGGGCATCATGTTTTACTACAGCGTGCTGCTGACCTGTGTCGCGCTCGCCATCATGAGCGTGATCATGATCATGAGTCTCGTCGTCGCGCCGATGTTTCGGGCAAAGCTCAACGAACAGTTCCTGCTCGGCGCACGCAACCAGGCGTTCACCACCGAATATGTGGCGGGGCTGGAGACCGTCAAAAGTCTGCAGATGGAACCCCAACTCAAGGCACGCTACAGCGACTACCTTGCCGAATACCTCAACACAGGCTTCAAGGTGCGCCAGATCGGCAACACCTACAACGCCGTCTCCAACGGCCTGGAACAGATGATGACCCTGCTCATCCTGGTGATCGGCGCCTATATCGTGATGAACGCCGACACCACCACAGGACAGGGCTTCACCATCGGCATGCTGATCGCCTTCCAGATGTTCGCCAGCCGCGTATCGCAACCCATGCTGCGGCTGGTGGGCTTGTGGCAGCAATTCCAGCAGGCCAACATGTCCGTGCAGCGCCTGGGCGACCTGATGAACGCCCCGCCCGAGCCTTATTCCATCATCCCCAGCCGTCTCAGGGAAGGCAAGGGCGAGATCGTCATCGAAGGCTTGTCGTTCCGCTATGCCGAAGACCTGCCTTTGCTCTATCAGGACTTCAACCTCAAGGTCGCCCCCGGCAAGGTGGTCGCGATCATGGGGCCGTCCGGCTCGGGCAAGAGCACCCTAACCAAGCTGCTGCAGGGCTTCTACGTCCCGTCAGGCGGCACCATCAAGATTGACGGCACCGACATCCGCTACCTTTCCGCCAACGAGCTGCGCCACAACTTCGGCGTGGTGCCGCAGGAGACCATCCTGTTCTCAGGCACCCTTTACGATAACCTGCTGATGGCCAACCCGCACGCCACCTTCGACCAGATCGTCCACGCCTGCCGCATGGCGGAGATACACACCGCGATCGAGCAACTGCCCAAGGGCTACCAGACCGAGATCGGCGAACGCGGCGTGGGGCTGTCCGGCGGGCAGAAACAGCGGCTGGCGATTGCCCGTGCGCTGCTCAAGCAACCCAGGATATTGATCTTCGATGAAGCCACCAGCAGCCTCGATCAAACCACCGCCGAACACTTCGCCGCCACCATCAACCAGCTCAAGGGCAAGGTCTCGATGCTGTTCATCACCCATGCGCTGCCGAAGAACTTGCAGGTGGATGAGGTGGTAAGGATAGGTCAGGGGTCGCTGAGTGCGGTGATGACAGTGGAAGCCAAGCAGGAGGAAGCGCCGCGGAGGGAAGCCGAGGGAGGGGCGCATGGGTAATTCCATTTATATTTTAACGTTCAAGCAAATGGCAGATTTGGATGAACCAAACAAGCCGACAATTTTGTAGGGGATGACAGCATGAATTACAAATCAAATAAGCTATCCATATTCTTTCGCGCTGCTAAGGTGCTATTGGTTTTCGTGGCTTTGCAATTGCCGGTGATCGGCTATTGTGATTCTGGAAATGGCTGGTTTAAAAGTTTGTTCGAATCGAAAGGCAAGAATATGAAAGAGGTCGCAGTCAAGGTGGCGGAGCTGCATGAAGATCAAAACATTGAAATCTGGGGGCTGGATTTCAGCCCGGACGGGAAATATCTGGCGGCGACATCGCCGACCACGCTGGACGTGCAAATATGGGACTGGAAGAACAAGCGCATCGTCCGCACTTTGGAAATGGCTCAAGGGGCAGGCCTGGAAACGGATATACATTACAGTCCCGATGGACATTTACTGGTTGCCTGCCATGCTCGTGCACAAGGAAATGTAATTGCTCGTATTTGGAATACTGAAACCTGGGCGGTAATCCATGACATTACTGATTCTAACTCTGGTGGATGCAGAGCCATCGGATTTACCCCTGACGGGAAATCGTTGATCGGGGTTTTGGAGCGAAATCCCATTGTTTCTGGCGACACCCTGATCATTTATGACACAACCTCCTGGCAGCCCGTGTGGGGTCTACGCACAGTTCCTTTCTATCCAGAAGCGTTGACCATCAGCCCGGATGGAAAGTTTGCCGCAATAGGGGGAGAGGTCATAAACCCACACAGTTGGTCGTTCGATACCCCAAAACCAATATTTGGTAATCCCCCAATATCTAACCAATCTCTAATTGCCTTAGTGGATCTCACACAACGCAAGTTGATTCGTACTATCCAAAACTATGCCGGACATCTCGCATGGAGTCCAGACGGTGCTTATATAACCGCTGCTGAGGGTGGTGGGGTAAAGGTATTTGATGTGCATACAGGAAAACCGGTGGCGGACGAACCATTAAAGTCAGCTCATATGGTTGTTCGTTATACCCCGGACGGTAAATACCTTCTTGAGAGCGACATGGATGCCTTGGGTAATGGGCTGGGTGTCAGAATCTGGGACGGACAGCATCGCGAATTATTGCAGGTGATTTCCGGAAATGTGGGAAGCCTCGCGGTTTCGAGAGACGGACATTATTTTGCTGCTGGAAGCTTTAAGAATATTTCTGTTTGGCAACTGAAGTGATTGTTTTGCCCACATCAAATTGAGAGGAGATTGCGATGGCAACGATACTGGAATTGGCGGAATTAAGTAATGCGGCATACAGTGGTGGCACTATTCCTGGTTGGAGTGTATTAACAACTTCCGCGAATTCAAACCTTGCGTCACAGTATGCATCAGACGGCTACTTTGCAGCAGTTTACCAAAATACTAAAACTGGCGAGATAGTCATTGCCAATCGCGGCACACGCGGCTTTTCAAGCCTGACGGACTTGCTGTCTGATCTCAAAATTGGTCTTGGGGGCACGCCTGCTGTTGAAACAGATGCCGCTGCTTTCGCGCTAAAGGTGGCAGCAGATAATCCCGGGAAACCCATCATTGAAACCGGCCACTCACTGGGCGGAGCCGAGGCGCAAGCTGCTACGGTGGCACTTGCCAGTAACAACACAACAGTTTCAGCTGTTACATTTAACTCACCCGGCATTGCCAGTAACCTAGTTACCAACGCGGCTACCAGTTACAACGTTCTCAACCTGTATGACCAAGGCGATGCGCTCCATCTGGCGGGCGCAGTCCATCTCGGCTCATACGGTCAAAACGGTCTGGTCATGATGCCCGCTGGCCCCGATACTTCAAGTTTGGCGTGGGGAGCTCCAACTGCTGTGGCGGCTGGTACCGCTGGCATAGCCGCGCTACTTGGTGCGGCACTTTACGATGTTATAGGCCCGGCACACTCTATAGCAAACACTATCATTCCATACCTGGGCTTGAATGGGCAAGGCAGTTTGTTAGGTTCGACAGGCTGGACCGCAGCCGGGGCGGCTTCACCGATAACCATAGCCGGGTCCGGGAGTGCAACCGGGCCGACCATGAGTGTGGATACCAATGGCTCTCTGGTATTGACCGATGCGAGCGGCAATTCCGTCACGATCTCCGCTTCTACCGATGGCCAAAATGTAAATGCAATATTCAGCGGCGGCAGTTCTCCGATTTTTCAGCAACTGGCCGCGATGGGCATGGTATCGATACCCGCATCCGAGTTGGGCCAGGCCGTGACCAGCCTGGCAGGCGCATCAACCATAAACGAGACCATTACCAGAAATCAGCATATTGCTGGCACGTTTGATGTGGCATTCCAGAATACCGGCGCTCCTAACTCCGGCGACCAATTCAAAGTCTCCGTAACCAACCCCGGTTCAGTGTTTAATTACATCGTGCCGACTAATGGGCAGTCCGTTGTAGAGACCATCGACAACGGCAGCACCAATAGTTCCGGTGCAGTTTCCGTCATTACCGGTACGACCAATACACAGCTAACCGGCAGTACAACGGCAGAAGGGGCAGGTGGTATATGGACCGACAGCAACGGGGACCAATACCAGTTTACCGCTGCATCTATCGGTTCCAATATAGGCGCACTGACCATTACGAAAGGGCTGTTAGGCTCTGGCGGCAACGAGATCGTTATAAACAATTTTGACTTGGGCCAAGCCGAGATCAATGCAAACGGCTACCTCGGCATCAAGTTCGGGGAACAACTCGCCATTGTGGCTGGTGGCAGCCCGGTCAGTCCCTTTACCAACGGCACCCCGTCCAGCCAGACGGCCAGCGTGCCCAACGGCAACACCAAAACCTTCACCCTCTACACCTCGGCGGTGAGCAGCACCGCGCAAACCATCACCCTGAGCGGCGGCAACGCGACATCATATATCTCCACGGGCGCCAACCTGCTTTCGTTTGCCGGCGGTTCGGTCAATGTCACCATCCCCGCCGGACAAGACCACGCCACGTTCACTCTGGTGGATACCAGCACCACCTCTCAGCCCGACACCGCGCAACTCACTGCAAGCTATACCGACGCCAGCGGCAACGAAGCGGCGAACGATGCGGAAGGGAGGATGGCGGCATGAACACATACTGGAAACAACCAACATGGTTTGCCCTCAGCCTGATGGGTTTTATGACCATCGCACTGTCCGCGCAGGCGGCGAGTTTCGATTGTGCGAAGGCACACACAAAGATCGAGAAGATGATCTGCGGCGATGCGGAGCTATCGAAACTGGATGAGGAGTTGGACAAGACTTATGAAGAGACGATTAAAAATAAACCGGGCAAGGTTTTACTACAAGTGCAGCAGCGTATGTGGCTTCAAGAGCGCAACCGTTGCAAGGATGTTTCCTGTCTACGCGACGATTACCAGCAGCGTATCGCTAGGCTGCATGAAACTGAAAGCTACGCTCTCGTGATGAGCAAGGATACGAAACTTTGCAATGCAATGCTTGCTTTGTACAACGAAGATATGAGTGCCTATGGTGCAATTAGATACGATCAGCATGAAATATTTACAAAAATAGATTGGCTACCAGTTGGCATGACTGGCGCGGAACAAGCACATTTTGATGCGAACAATGAGTTATGGTCAAATCTGGTGTATGGTCGATCTTTA
>JBBRFZ010000050.1:0-17501 GCA_038241165.1 Burkholderiales bacterium
TCCATGCTCTCTCAACAACACGAATAGGAGTTTAAAACCAAAGACAGTCTGGTCGACTTATCCACAGATGCGTAGTACGCTACGCTACGAAACTACCTGGTCAGTTTTCAATCTGGTTAGTTTTCAATCGGCGCCAACATATTGAAGATACTGATCTACCGATACAAGGCGGTTTTGCAGCAGACGCTGGACGACAGACAATAAAAAACACGCCCTGAGGCGTGTTTTTTATTTACAGCATTTTCGCTTCTGGGTATCGCCTTAACGCGTATTGCCATTGTTACCGCGGCCAAGTGAGTAACTGGGGCGATCTCCGGTACGGCGTGGAGCACTGTTTCCACCACGACTATTTCCGAAGCTGCGTTCCTGGCTGCGCGGTTGGCTCGCACCCTGACCGCCAAGGCCCAAGGTGTTGCCGTTAGCATGACCTTCTTTGCGTCCGGTGTGGCTATGACGGCTGTCCGGGGCACTATGGTGAAAACCGTTGCCGGTTTTTGCCGGAAATCCACCTGAACGATTGCCGCCAAAGCCGGTATTGTTGCCACCGCCGTAACCACCACCGTTACTGCGACGAGGGCCATTGTTGCCGCGTGGACGATCAGAAGATGGGCCGGTACGAAGTTTGTACTTGGGCTCCAGGCCTACGATGGTGTGCATCTTGATGCTTTGCTCTGTGTAGCGTTCAATTCGCTTCAGCAACTGTGCATCGCGGTTTGATGCGAATGAGATGGCAATGCCAGATGAGCCAGCACGACCTGTACGACCGATACGGTGCACGTAATCCTCGGCAAATTTTGGCAGGTCAAAGTTGATTACATGCGAAATGCCGCGTACGTCCAGACCGCGTGCAGCGACATCGGTAGCGACCAGGATGCGTACGTTTCCGTTGCGCATGTTGAGCAGGGTACGATTGCGTTCGCGCTGGTTCATGTCGCCGTGCAGCGCGGCAACGGAGTGGCCCTGTGCGGAAAGTTGATCCGCAATGGTATCAGCGTCGCGTTTTGTGGCAGTGAATACCAGTGCCTGGTTCATCTCCGCATCGGTCAACAGGTGACTGAGCATCTTGTTCTTGTGCGCCACGTCATCGGCAAACATCATGCGTTGTTCGATGTTTTCGTGTTTATCCTTGGCTGCCGAAACGGAGATCTTCTTCGGCTCCTTGAGCAGGCGCGACGCCAGGTTTCCGACCACGCCATCAAGGGTTGCGGAGAACAGCAGGGTCTGGCGAGTTGCGGGAGTTGCCTTCGCGATGCGTTCCACATCGTCGACAAAACCCATGTCCAGCATACGGTCTGCTTCATCGAGGATCAGTACTTCCAGGCGCGAGAAGTCGATGCGACCGCGCTCAATGTGGTCAATCAGGCGACCAGGTGTGGCGACCAGGATATCCACATGACTGGACAGCAAACGGTTTTGCACCGGGTAAGGCATGCCACCCAGGATGCTGATGATCTTGAAGCGCATGTTCTTGCCGTATTTGGTCGCGGCATCACATACTTGTTGCGCCAGTTCACGGGTCGGTGTCAATACCAGCACGCGCGGACCTTTGCCGGGCAATGCGGATGGTGTGGCCAGACGATTAAGAGCGGGCAGTATGAAAGCAGCGGTCTTGCCGCTACCTGTTTGCGATGAGGCCATCAGGTCGTGACCGGCCATGATCTCGGGTATGGCCTGCGCCTGAATCGCCGTGGGTTTGGTGTAACCGGTTTCGGTGATCGCCTTGAGAATGGCGGCGTTTAAATTTAGATTTTCAAATGACATCTTGCTTCCTTTTTTTATTATCCGAGTGAACCCGCATCGCGTGCCAGACGCAAAGCAACATCCAGTCAAACCGACTGAATGCCGAAACGAATCCGGCAAAACGAACTGTTAGCAGTTCCCTAAGGTGAGCGCAGGCAGTAAAAACGACCCGTTTAAGTGGGCAGACAGATTAACCGGCGCATAAAACATCGTTGCTAACCGGAAAACCCGAGAAAATTCCCGTAAGAAAATCTGGGAGGGCTTTTAGACAGGCGCGATTTGGATACGCGCGAGGTAGGAATCTTAAAGATTCCGTAAGGTCAGAAAACGATGAACCAATGCCGCCTTAGAGGCGACAAGCCGCGCATTATACGGATGGAAAAAATAAAAGCCAGCAAAAGTTTGCCGGACACTGCGTTGTGCTAGAATGCGCGCCCTTTTCACATAGCAAGGCTGTATTCATGTCCCGCCAACTTCGTAACATCGCCATTATCGCCCACGTTGACCACGGCAAGACCACCCTGGTGGACAAACTGCTCAGTCAGGCAGGCTCGTTTTCTGCCCATCAACACGTCGCTGAACGTGTCATGGATAACAACGACCTAGAAAAAGAGCGCGGCATCACCATTCTGGCGAAGAACTGTGCGGTCGAGTTCCGGGGCGTACATATCAATATCGTGGATACGCCCGGCCACGCCGACTTCGGGGGCGAAGTGGAGCGAGTGCTGGGCATGGTCGACGGTGTACTGCTGCTGGTGGATGCGGTTGAAGGGCCGATGCCGCAAACCCGTTTCGTCACCAAGAAAGCGCTGGCCCTCGGTCTGCGCCCCATCGTGGTGATCAACAAGGTCGATCGCAATGGTGCGCGCCCGGACTGGGTGATCAACCAGACCTTCGATCTGTTCGATAAACTGGGAGCTACTGAAGAGCAACTGGATTTCCCGGTGGTATATGCCTCGGCATTGAACGGCTACGCGATGCTGGAGTTGGATAAGCCCAGCGAAAATATGTTTCCTTTGCTGGAAGCCGTGCTCAAGCATGTTCCAGCACCTGAAGCGGATCTGGATGCGCCGCTGCAAATGCAGATATCAGCACTGGATTACTCCAGTTTCGTCGGGCGCATCGGCGTGGGTCGTATCCGTCGCGGCACGATCAAACCGGGCCAGGACGTGATGGTGATGAACGGCGACAAGCCGGCCAAACGCGCACGGGTCAACCAGGTCCTGGGTTTTCGCGGTATTGAGCGGGTATTGCTGGACGAAGCAGGCGCGGGGGATATTGTGCTGGTCAACGGCATAGAAGAGATCGGTATCGGCGTGACCCTGGCCGATGTGAGCAAGCCGGAAGCTTTGCCCATGCCCAAGGTCGATGAACCGACGCTGACCATGAACATGATGGTCAACACCTCGCCGCTGTGTGGCCTGGAAGGAAAATTCATCACAAGTCGCCAGATACGCGACCGCCTGAACAAGGAGTTGCTGGTGAACGTGGCGTTGCGTGTCGAGGAAACGGACAACACCGATGTGTTCCTGTTGGCGGGTCGCGGTGAATTGCACCTGACCATATTGCTGGAAAATATGCGACGTGAAGGTTTTGAAATGGGTGTCGGCAAGCCGCGCGTGGTGTACCGCGAGATCAACGGCGAGAAATGCGAGCCGTTCGAAGTGTTGACCGTGGATGTGGAAGATACCAACCAGGGTGCGGTGATGGAAGAACTGGGCCGTCGCCGCGGCGATCTGCAAGACATGCAGCCGGACGGACATGGCCGCGTGCGCCTGGAATACCGTGTTCCCGCGCGTGGTTTGATCGGCTTTCAATCCGAGTTCATGACCATGACACGCGGTACCGGCATCATGGCGCATGTATTCGATGACTATGCACCTGTCAAAGCTGATATGCCGGGCCGCCGCAACGGGGTGTTGATTTCCGCTGAAAAGGGTGAAGCCGTGGCTTACGCGTTGTGGAAACTGGAAGACCGCGGTCGGATGATCGTTGTTCCTGGCGACAAACTGTACGAGGGCATGATTATCGGCATACATAGTCGGGATAACGATCTGGTTGTCAATCCGATCAAGGGCAAACAGTTGACCAACGTGCGATCTTCCGGAACCGATGAGGCAGTGCGCCTCACACCGCCGATACGCCTGACGCTGGAATCGGCAGTGGAGTTTATCGACGATGATGAATTGGTTGAAATCACGCCAATATCGATACGTGTCCGAAAGCGTTTTTTGACAGAAAACGAACGCAAACGCGCTGGACGCGGCTAACATCTGGTTTGCATGCAAGGAAAAGGGGTGCTCAGGCATCCCTTTTCATTTGGGCGGTCTGATTGGTTTATACTGGCACAAAAGTAATATTAGGAAGCAAAACTCATGGGGCCACTGGTCAGCATCTTCGTTTCACTTTTGGTCGGTATTCTTGTAGGTGCGGGTGCTATTTGGCTGGTTTTGCGTGAACGCATTGCAACTGCCGGGATGTTCGCAAAAAATGAAAACCAGGTTGAAATCGCCCGTCTTAATGAACGACTGATCGCATCTCAAGAAGAAGCCAATCGGCTAACAAAAGATAAAGAAAATCTTTCTGTACTTCGTGACCAACTGACATCCGAGCAGCAACGGTTGAGCAACCAGGTGGCTGAATTGACCACTAACCTGGAATCCGAACGTACCCAAAACGTGGACAAGATAGCGCTCCTGAAAAATGCCGAGGAGCAGTTGACCAACCGCTTCAAGACGTTGGCCAGCGAGATTCTGGAAGATAAATCCAAGCGATTTACCGAGCAGAACCAGACCAACCTCAATCAATTGCTGGAACCTCTCAAGGTCAAGATCACTGAATTCCAGGGCAAGGTGCATGATGTCTATGTCCAGGAAGGAAAAGATCGTTCTGCCTTGGCCGAGCAGGTCAAACAGTTGATGTCACTCAACAACCAGTTGTCAAAGGACGCTCACAACCTGACCAGCGCGCTTAAAGGCCAGGCCAAGGCACAGGGAAATTGGGGTGAACTGATCCTTGAGCGGGTGCTGGAAGCGTCCGGGTTACGCAAGGGTCATGAATATGATGTGCAGGAAAGCCATACCCGTGCAGACGGTACACGTGCCCAACCGGACGTGGTCGTTCATCTGCCTGAAGACAGGCATCTGATCATTGATGCCAAGGTTTCGCTGACGGCTTACGAGGAACATGCCAATGCCGAAACCGATCATCAGCGCGATGCCACCATGAAACGCCACCTGGATTCGGTGCGCGCCCACATCAAAGAACTGTCAGAGAAAAACTACCAGCAGCTCTATGGCCTGCAATCGCTCGATTTCGTGCTCATGTTCATACCGGTGGAGCCGGCCTTCATGCTGGCCATCTCGCACGACAGCGATCTCTGGCAAGACGCATGGAAGAAAAATGTGCTGCTGGTCAGCCCCAGCACCCTGTTGTTTGTGGTTCGTACTGTGGCACATCTGTGGCGGCAGGAGCAGCAAAGTCGTAACGCCCAGGAAATTGCCAGTCAGGGCGGGAAACTTTATGACAAATTAGTCGGTTTCGTGGAAGACCTGGAAAATCTCGGTACAAAGCTGAAGCAGGCACAGTCCGCTTATGAGGGTGCATATAACAAATTCTCGGGGGGGCGGGGAAATGTCATCCGTCAGGCAGAGCAGCTCAAAAATCTTGGTGTTAAACCCACCAAGCATCTGCCAAAAAAACTGATTGATTCGCCCCTGGACGAACTGCCTGTCAACGATACCAGTGATTGACCTTGTATTACGGGCTGGAAGCGGCACTATTTCTGTTCATGGCAGGGTTTGTCCGGATGGTAAAATACATTTCCGAAATAATTTTTCAGTACAACAATGAAACTGGCAATAGCGCAAATCAACTCCTTGTTAGGCGATCTGGCGGGTAATGCTGCCAAGATTTTGCATTACGCCGAACAGGCCAGGCAACAAGATGTGCAATTACTGCTGACTCCCGAACTCGGCTTGAGCGGTTATCCGCCTGAAGACCTGCTGCTTCGTGAAGGCTTTTACCATGCCTGTGCCCAGGCATTGAATGAACTGGCAGGAAAGGTTTCTGGTATCGCGTTGGTGGTGGGACATCCCCACGAGCACCACGGAAAATACTACAACGCCGCTTCGCTGCTCAGGGACGGTATCGTTGCAGCGACCTATCTGAAACAGGAGTTGCCCAACTATGCGGTATTCGACGAGGAACGCTATTTCGATCACGGTAGCCAACCTTGCGTGTTTGAAATGGAAGGCATCCGCTTTGCGCTGAATATCTGTGCGGATATCTGGGAACCGGAGACCGCACGGCAGGCGCGCAAAGCCGGGGCGCAAGTGCTGCTGGTGTTGAATGCCTCGCCGTATGCAACAGGCAAGCTGAAGTGGCGTCATCGTGTCATCCGCGAGCGGATCACTGAAACCGGCCTGCCGGTGGTCTATGCCAACATGGTCGGTGGCCAGGATGAGTTGATATTTGACGGTGGCTCGTTCGCCATGGATAGCAACGGTGAGCTCACTGCGCAGTGCGCGGTTTTTGAAGAAACGCTGGCAATGCTTGAAATTCACGGTGACTTGAGACCGGTAGGTGGGATAGTTGCCGAATCGAGTGAGGAAGCTGATGTCTATCGAGCTCTGTGTCTCGGCGTGCGCGACTACATCAACAAGAACCGCTTTCCCGGCGTATTGTTGGGATTGTCAGGAGGTATCGACTCCGCATTGACCCTGGCGATAGCGGTCGATGCGCTGGGTGCCAACAAGGTTCATGCTGTGATGATGCCGTCGCCCTATACCGCGCAGATCAGCCTTGACGATTCACGCGAGATGATAAAGGTACTGGGCGTACGTTATGACGAGTTGGCGATTGAGGCGATATTCCAAAGCTATTTGACCGGACTGGAAACAAGTTTCGCCGGGCGTACTGCGGATACCACTGAAGAAAACTTGCAGGCGCGCATACGCGGCACCCTCTTGATGGCATTGTCCAACAAGCTCGGTTCGCTGGTTCTGACCACCGGCAACAAGTCTGAAATGACTGTCGGGTATGCCACGCTTTATGGCGATATGGTGGGAGGCTTTGCCATATTGAAGGATGTCAGAAAAACGCTGGTGTATCGTCTGGCACGGTATCGCAATACGCTGGGGAGGGTGATCCCGGAGCGTATCATCACGCGCCCGCCAAGTGCGGAGTTGCGCGCGGACCAAACCGATCAGGACAGCCTGCCGCCCTACGATGTGCTGGATGACATCATGACATGCTATGTCGAACAAAATCTTGCGATTCCGGAAATCGTCGTGCTTGGCTTTGCCGAAGCCGATGTCCGGCGAGTAGTGCATCTGATTCGCATCAGTGAATACAAGCGCCGCCAGTCAGCGGTGGGCATACGTATCACAGAACGCAGCTATGGGAAGGACTGGCGGTATCCGATCACGGTGCGTTACCAGGATGATTTCTAGCGACCCGCACTAATCTAATTCCTTTTTTTCGCAAATTTTGCTACAATGCGCCGCGTTTTGAGATGGGCTTCGAGCCCGTTTTTCATTTGTGGGGCTTAACTTTCGGATGCGGTGAGCTGGATTTATGGATGTGGTGAAACTGGTCGAGGCAACAGTAAGCGGTTTGGGCTATGAGCTGGTGGATATGGAACGGTCCGGGCGCGGCATGTTGCGCGTACTCATCGACAAGCCGGAGGGCATCTCTGTCGATGATTGTCAGGTGGTCAGCAATCAGTTAACGCGACTATTTATGGTTGAGAATATTGATTATGAACGCCTTGAAATTTCTTCGCCGGGACTGGACAGGCCTCTCAAGAAAGAGGCGGATTTCGTCAGGTTCATCGGTGAAAAAGTTCAATTCAAGTTGCGCATGCCGCTGGCCGGACGCAAGAATTTTGTGGGCATGATAGTCGGTGTAAGCGATGGGATATTGCAATTGGATGTGGATGGCAACCAGGTAACAATCGAGTTGTCGAATTTGGACAAGGCACGTTTAGTGCCGACCTTTTAGTTTTTAGTGATTCTTGCCCCTGCGAATCTGGGGAAAGAATCAAATAGCCGGAGAATGGTATGAGTCGTGAAATTTTGTTGTTGGTGGATGCGTTGTCACGTGAAAAGAGCGTGGACAAGGAGGTTGTGTTCGAGTCTCTCGAGTCGGCTTTGGCTTCTGCGACTAAAAAGCGTTTTTCAGATGAGGCGGACGTGCGTGTTGAGATAGATCGCGATACTGGCGAGTATTCGTCTTTTCGCCGCTGGGAAGTCATGGACGACGAAACCTTTGAGACTCCGGATCTGCACATCAAGCTGGAGGAAGCGCAAAAGCGCAATGCTGATATTCAATTGGGGGAGTTTATCGAGGAGCCTCTGGAATCCATCGAATTCGGACGTATCGGGGCACAAGCAGCCAAGCAGGTGATCTTCCAGAAAATTCGCGATGCCGAGCGCGAGCAGGTATTGGCCGACTTCATGGAGCGCAAGGAACATCTGGTGTCGGGTACCGTCAAGCGGCTTGAGCGCGGCAATGCAATCATCGAATTCGGCAAGATCGAAGCCTTGCTGCCGCGCGACCAGATGATCGCGAAGGAAAACCTTCGCGTCGGGGATCGCATCAAGGCGCACCTGTTGCGCGTCGATCGCAGCGCGCGTGGGCCGCAAGTGATCCTGTCACGCACCTCGCCAGAGTTGCTTGTCAAACTTTTCGAGTTGGAAGTTCCCGAGATTGAAGAAAAACTGCTGGAAATCGTAAGTGCCGCACGCGATCCCGGTTCACGTGCCAAGATTGCGGTTGTTTCGCATGACTCGCGCATAGATCCGATCGGCACCTGCGTGGGAATGCGCGGTTCGCGTGTTCAGGGCGTGACCAACGAACTTGCCGGTGAACGTGTGGATATCATTCTTTGGGCGGAAGATCCGGCCACCTATGTCATAAACGCGCTGGCACCGGCCGAGGTAAGCAGCATCGTTGTGGATGAAGAGCGACACAGCATGGATGTGGTGGTTGAAGAAGAAAACCTGGCGCAAACAATTGGTCGCGGCGGACAGAATGTGCGCCTGGCCAGTGAAATGACCGGTTGGGAACTCAATATCATGACGATCGAGCAGTCCAGTGAAAAACACAACGAAGAGTTTTCCAATACCCGAGCGGTGTTCATGGACAAGCTCGATGTAGATGAAGAAGTTGCCGACATACTGGTACAGGAGGGTTTCAATACGCTGGAGGAAGTTGCGTATGTGCCGCTGGAGGAAATGCTGGAGATTGAATCATTCGATGAAGCGACGGTGAACGAGTTGCGCAGTCGCGCGCGCAATGCACTGCTGACAGCAGCGATCGCCAGCGAAGAAAAAGTTGAGCACGGTATAGAGGATTTGCTCAAGCTGGAAGGCATGGATGAAGAAACTGCTCGCACCTTGGCTGCCAAAGGCATAGATACACAGGAACAATTGGCAGACTTGGATGTGGATGAGTTGGTGGAGCTGTCGGGTATGGATAGCGAGCGTGCCAACACATTGATTATGACGGCACGCGCTCCCTGGTTTGCTTAACAGGGTGTGATTAGAGGAAAGTAATGGGAAAATTGAATGTAGCGGAATTTGCGACTGAACTGGGATTACCGGTTACCTTGCTGCTTGAGCAGTTGCAGGCGGCAGGTATTGCCAAGGAGCAGGAATCAGACCCGATGTCGGAAAACGACAAGGCAAAGCTGCTGGAGCACTTGCGTCAGTCGCATGGTGGTGAAAAGCCCGCCAAGAAGATTACCTTGATCCGTCGTGAAACCACGGAGATCAAGAAAGCCGACAGTTCCGGCCGTGCTCGCACCATACAAGTTGAAGTGCGCAAGCGCCGCGTGGTCGCGCCGACCGCTGCCGCTGCTCCTCAAGCTGCGCCGGTAGAAGCCGCGGTTGCGCCCAAGAAAGGCAAAGCCGCGAAGGTTGTCGTTAATGAGCAGGAGTTGGCGACGCGTGAAGAAGAAGCGCGCTTGAGCGCCGAACTGGCCTCTCGCCAGGCTGCCGATGTACAGGCCAAGCAGGAACTCAGCAAGCGCAAAGCCACCAAGAAATCCGCCAAGGGCGAACCACCTGCCGTTGTTGAGGCGGTTAAAGTGCAAGCAGCTGCACCTGCTGCGGCAGTACCTGCGGCCAATCTGGCCGACGGCACCCTGCACAAGCCCACACCCAAGCCTGGCGACAAGATCGCCAAGCCCAGCAAAAAACCGAAAGTCGACGCCAAGAACAGTCCGTGGGACGAGAAGGGGCACAAGAAACGCACCCCGGTCAAAACCGGTGAGAAGCCAGGTGTCTGGACTTCCCCTGTACGTGCGCCGCGCCATGACAGGCACGCCAAACACACAGCCGAACCTGAGCACGCATTCTCATTGCCGACCGAACCTATCATTCATGAGGTCGCTATTCCGGAAACCATTGCTGTTGCCGAGTTGGCACAGAAGATGTATGTCAAGGCTTCCGAGATCATCAAGGTGTTGATGAAAATGGGTTTGATGGTGACCATCAATCAGGTACTTGATCAGGAAACCGCGATGATCGTAGTCGAAGAGATGGGTCACGTAGCCAAGGCTGCCAAGCTGGATGATCCGGACGCCTATCTGATGGATGACGAAGAGCATCACGACGCGGTGATGGAACCGCGCGCACCGGTGGTCACCGTGATGGGTCACGTGGACCATGGTAAGACATCGCTGCTCGATTATATTCGCCGCACCCGTGTCGCTACAGGTGAAGCGGGTGGCATCACCCAGCACATCGGTGCGTATCACGTCGATACTCCGCGTGGCATGGTTACATTCCTCGATACGCCTGGTCATGAGGCATTTACCGCGATGCGCGCACGCGGAGCCAAAGCGACCGACATCGTGATTCTGGTGGTGGCCGCAGACGACGGTGTGATGCCGCAAACCAAGGAAGCTATCGCGCATGCCAGGGCCGCCGAAGTGCCGCTGGTAGTGGCGATAACCAAGGTCGACAAAGCCGAAGCCAATGTCGAGAAAGTCAAACAGGAGCTGGCCGCCGAAGGCGTAACGCCCGAAGACTGGGGTGGTGATTCGATGTTCGTCGAGGTTT
The DNA here is from genome assembly GCA_038241165.1 of Burkholderiales bacterium. Taxonomy (GTDB): domain Bacteria; phylum Pseudomonadota; class Gammaproteobacteria; order Burkholderiales; family Gallionellaceae; genus Gallionella. The sequence goes on from JBBRFZ010000050.1 coordinate 10,809, forward strand.
CATCCAAGACTGGGCAGGGCATAGACCAGTTGCTGGAAGGGGTGTTGCTGCAAGCCGAAGTGCTGGAACTGAAAGCGCCGCGCACCACGAATGCAAAGGGATTGGTGGTCGAAGCGCGTCTGGACAAGGGTAAGGGGCCGGTCGCTACCGTGCTGATACAGTCCGGCACGATGAAGCGCGGTGATGCGGTATTGGTAGGCTCGGTATTTGGCCGGGTGCGCGCGATGCTGGATGAGAACGGCAAGACAATTATCGAAGCAGGCCCTTCTATACCGGTGGAAATACAAGGATTGTCCGAAGTGCCAATCGCCGGGGAAGAATTGATGGTTTTGACCGATGAAAAGCGTGCCCGTGAAATCGCCCAGTTCCGCCAGGGCAAGTATCGCGGAGTGAAACTTGCCAAACAGCAGGCAGCCAAACTGGAAAACATGTTTGAACAAATGGCCGAAGGTGAAGTGGGAGTTCTGTCGCTGATCGTGAAGTCCGACGTGCAGGGATCCGCCGAGGCAATTGCGCAATCGCTGCAAAAACTTTCCACCAACGAAGTCAAGGTCAATCTGATCCACGGTGGCGTGGGGGCGATTACCGAGTCCGATGTCAATCTGGCATTGGCCTCCAAAGCGATCATCATCGGGTTTAACACACGTGCCGATGCTGCCGCGCGCAAGCTTGCCGAATCCTCCGGCGTGGACATCCGCTATTACAACATCATCTATGCGATGGTGGATGAGATCAGGGCTGCGCTGTCTGGCATGCTGGCCCCCGAGAAACGCGAAAGCATCATGGGTACAGTCGAAGTGCGCCAGGTGTTCACCGTTTCCAAGATCGGTACGATCGCCGGCTGTATGGTGCTGGATGGTGTGATCAAACGAGGAGCCAAGGTTCGTGTGATGCGCGGAGATGAGTTAATACACGATGGTGAACTGGATTCATTGAAGCGTTTTAAGGATGACGTTAAGGAAGTCAAAGCCAATTTCGAGTGCGGACTGTCGGTAAAGAATTTCAACGATCTTGTAGTGGGCGACAAACTCGAAGCCTATGAAATTGTTGAGGTTGCGCGCGCCCTTTGATCGCAAACTGATGGCAAATTTCGCACGCACCGATCGCATCGCCCAGCAAATACAGCGTGAGATAGCCGAGTTGGTGCGCCTGCAGATCAACGATCCGCGCGTGCGACTGGTAACCATTACGGGAGTCGAAGTGGCGGGTGATTATTCGCATGCCAAGATATTTTTCACCCGTCTGGATGGCAAGCATGACGAGGCGCAACAAGGTTTGGATCACGCCAGTGGCTTTTTGCGTAGCCAGTTGTCGCGCAGTCTCAAGCTGCGCGTCATGCCGCAATTGCATTTTGTGTTCGACGCATCGGTAGAGCGTGGCAGTCACCTGTCGCAACTCATCGATGAGGCGGTCGCCAGCGACCATCATCACGACGACAACAACAAGCAATAGTCTTCCGAGGTTACACACAGATGGTACGACGAAATTTCCGCCCGCTGGACGGCGTGCTGTTGTTCGACAAGCCGCTGGAATTAAGCTCCAACACGGCACTGCAAAAAGTCCGCCGTCTGTTCCAGGCTGAAAAGGCCGGGCATACCGGTACGCTGGATCCCCTCGCGACCGGCCTGCTGCCAATCTGTTTCGGCGAAGCCACCAAATTCTCCATGGCTTTGCTGGATGCCGACAAAACCTATCGCGCCTTGCTGCGCCTGGGGCAAACCACCACTACCGGCGATGCCGAAGGCGACATCACAGCCGAACATCCGGTCGAGGTCATGCAGGCCGATGTCGATGCGGTGCTGGTAAAATTCCGCGGTGAGATACAACAGCTCCCGCCCATGCACAGCGCACTCAAACACCATGGCAAGCCGCTCTATGAATATATCCGCAAAGGTGAAACCATAGAACGCGAACTGCGCACTGTGGTGATACACGAGCTGCTGCTGAATTCATTTTCCGGAAACGAGATGGATATCACCGTGCGCTGCAGCAAGGGCACATACATCCGCACCCTTGCCGAAGACATCGGTGCGGCACTCGGGTGTGGTGCGCATCTGACCGGTCTGCGGCGTACCGCGATCGCGCATTTAGATCTGCACGACAGCTACACCCTGCAGCAATTGACCGAGATGAGCGATGATGAACGTGACGCTTGCATACTGCCGCTGGAAAGCCTGATGCCTGATATGCCACGGTTACAATTGGATGCAGTGCAAGTACAGCGTTTGGCCCAGGGACAAAGGCTGGGCTTGGATACCGGTCTGCCGGATGGCAAGGTCAGCCTGCATGGACCGCAGGGATTCATCGGGGTAGGACAGTTGCAGGGGCGCCGTCTCGCCCCCGATCGGCTGTTAACCGAAGTGGCAAAACAAGCTGCAAATGCAATTTCGAGGGGAAATATTGTGGTTGAGTAACAACCCAGTTAAAGGGTAGAATACTGCACTTTTTTAGGAGAACAAAACCAATGGCAATTAATGCTGCGCAAAAAGCGCAAATCGTAACCGACTATCAGCGCGCCAAGAGCGATACCGGTTCTCCCGAAGTGCAAGTTGCATTGATCAGCGCACGCATTACATATCTGACAGAGCATTTCAAAGACAACGCCAAGGATCACCATTCTCGTCGCGGACTGCTGCGTCTGGTAAGTCGCCGCCGCAAGCTGCTTGATTACCTCAAGCGCACCAACGACGGGAGCTATCGCACGTTGATCGAGCGTCTGGGAATTCGCAAGTAAGGGTTTGTTCACAGCGGGTCGCATCAGCGACCCGTGTTGTTTCGTCTTGTCACAAAGAATGCCGCGGTTACGCGTCATGCCATGCATATAACCAGCGACTTGGCTGGCGTAGTTTGCCAGCTTAGTCGAATGGCTAGTTGCTTCATCTAGAGAGGTCTATCTTGAGTCACTACAAAAAAACGATCACATTTGGTAATCATCAACTTACCCTGGAGACCGGCGAGATCGCACGCCAGGCCACTGGAGCAGTGATGGTCAGTCTGGACGACACCGTGGTGCTGGTCACCGTGGTCGGCAGAAAAGATGCCAAGCCGGAACAGGACTTTTTCCCGCTGACCGTCGATTATCAGGAAAGGACTTACGCTGCGGGCAAGATCCCCGGCGGATTTTTCAAGCGCGAGGGGCGCCCCAGCGAAAAGGAGATCCTGACCTCGCGCCTGATCGATCGTCCACTGCGTCCGCTGTTCCCTGAAAGTTTTTACAACGAAGTGCAGATCGTCGCGACGGTGATGTCTTCCGATGAAGAGATCGATTCGGATATTCCGGCGATGATAGGCGCATCCGCAGCACTGGCGTTGTCCGGCATCCCGTTCGACGGACCGATCGGTGCGGCGCGCGTGGGTTATGCCAATGGGCAATATCTGCTCAATCCGACTTCAACCGAACTGTTGACCTCGCAGCTGGATCTGGTCATGGCCGGTACCGAGCGTGCCGTGCAGATGGTTGAATCGGAAGCTAAACAGCTGTCGGAAGAGATCATGCTGGGTGCGGTGATGTTCGGACACGAGCAAATACAAGTCGTGATCCAGGCAATCAACGAAATGGCCGATGCGGTGGGTGCGGATGCCTGGGATTGGGCTGCCCCGGCCAAGAATGAGGCGCTGATCGCGCAGATTTCCAGTCTCGCAGAGGCCAAACTGGGCCAGGCTTACGCGATCCGTTCCAAGCAGGCTCGCACCGTAGCGGTAGATACGATACGCGACAAAGTGATGGCCGCGATGTCGCCGGAAGTCATGGCGACCCAGAAGAATCACGTTAATGACTTGTTCAGCGCACTGGAAGCCAAGATCGTGCGCGGACAGGTTCTCAGCGGTGAACCGCGTATCGATGGTCGTGACACGCGTACTGTGCGTCCCATCACGATACGTAACGGCGTATTGCCGCGTACCCACGGGTCAACCTTGTTCACCCGCGGCGAAACGCAAGCCATCGTGGTGGCAACTTTGGGCAGCATGCGTGATTCCCAGAAGATTGACGCACTGCAGGGCGAATATACGGACCGTTTCATGCTGCATTACAACTTCCCACCGTATTCCACCGGTGAGACCGGCCGCGTGGGTACGCCCAAGCGCCGCGAAATCGGCCACGGCCGTTTGGCCAAGCGTGCGCTGGTGGCAGTATTGCCCAGCGAAGAGGATTTCGGCTATGCAATGCGCGTGGTTTCCGAAATCACCGAATCCAACGGCTCCAGTTCGATGGCTTCGGTGTGCGGTGGCTGCTTGTCGTTGCTGGATGCCGGTGTGCCACTCAAGGCTCATGTGGCGGGTATCGCCATGGGGCTGATCAAGGAAGGCAATCGCTTCGCGGTTCTGACCGATATTCTCGGTGATGAAGATCATCTGGGCGATATGGACTTCAAGGTGGCAGGTACTGAAACCGGCGTGACCGCTTTGCAGATGGACATCAAAATCAACGGCATCACGCGCGACATCATGCAGGCCGCTTTGATTCAGGCTCGCGAAGGCCGTATGCACATTCTGGGGTTGATGAAGCAATCCATGCCCAATGCGCGTACCGAAGTTTCAGAATTTGCTCCGCGCATGATCAAGATGAAGATCAATCCGGAAAAGATCCGCGATGTGATCGGAAAAGGTGGGGCGGTGATTCGTGCCTTGACAGAGGAAACCAGCACAACGATCGACATTGATGACGTCGGCAACATCACCATCTCCTGCGTAAGCGGCGAAGCGGGTGAGTTGGCCAAGAAGCGCATCGAAGACATCGTGGCCGACGTGGAAGTGGGCAAGATATATGAAGGTCCCGTGGTCAAACTGCTCGATTTTGGCGCCCTGGTGAATGTGTTGCCGGGCAAGGACGGCCTGCTGCATATCTCCCAGATCGCCCACGAACGCGTGGCCAGCGTTTCTGACCATCTTAAGGAAGGTCAAATCGTGCGCGTGAAAGTGTTGGAAGTGGATGACAAGGGGCGCATGAAACTGAGCATGAAAGCATTGCTCGATGCACCGGCAGCGACTCCTTCTGCAGAGTGATTTAGTAGCGGACCAACAAAAAAGCCCCGCCAAAATGGCGGGGCTTTTTTTATAGTCAGGTTGTATATTCAGGCAGTGATTATTTGGCTACCTGTCTCTCGCGTATTTCATCCAGGGTCTTGCAGTCGATACAAAGTGTGGCAGTAGGCCTTGCTTCGAGCCGATTCAATCCGATCTCGACACCGCAATTATCGCAGTAGCCGTACTCCCCGGCATCAATCTTTGCGATCATCTCATTGATTTTCTTGATAAGTTTGCGTTCCCGGTCACGGTTGCGCAGCTCCAGACCCATGTCGGATTCTTGAGTGGCGCGGTCATTCGGGTCGGCAAATACTGTTGCCTCGTCCTGCATGGTGTGTACGGTGCGGTCGATATCCTTGCCCAAACTTGCCTTGATGTCGTTCATGATCTGGCGGAAATGGTCGAGCTGCTTGGGGTTCATGTAAGCCTCGCCCTTCTTGGCTTTGTAAGGGACGACGGGTTTTTGTGGCTGTACCAGCATTGCACTTCTCCAACGAGATAAAAATAAAGTCCGCTTTAATACCAGAAAGCGGCCGACAGAGCAACTAAATCAGCTTTTGCCCAGCAGCAAGAACAGGCTGGGACGTTTGTTAAGTTGGGGCGTCGGGCGGGATTTCCAGTCCCCGATGGAACGGGTCTGGATCTGTTCGTCGGGCAAGGTGATGTCGGTTGCGACACAAAGCTGTGTTTCCGGACGGCACTGGGCGAGCAGGGCGCCGAACATCCTGTCGTTGCGGTAAGGGGTTTCTATGAACATCTGGGTTTGATTGCGCCTTATGGACTCAGCCTCGAGCGACGCGATCGCCTTCTTCCTGTCTGCTTCTGCTATCGGCAGGTAGCCGTGAAAGGCGAAGCACTGCCCATTCAGGCCGGAAGCCATCAACGCCAGCAGAATCGAGGAAGGGCCGACCAGAGGCACGACACGGATGCCATTGCGATGCGCCAGATTCACCAGATTCGCACCCGGATCGGCAATGCCCGGACACCCCGCCTCGGATATGATCCCGACATCATGCCCGGCCAATAGCGGGGCCAGCAGTTCGGGTAGTTCATTCGCGGCCGTGTGTTCGTTTAACGTGGCAAAATGCAGCGTCTGGATCGGTTGTTCGTGTTTAAGTGCAGAGAGGAATTGCCGGGCGGTCTTGGGCTGCTCCACGACGAAATGTTGCAACTTGCGCGAAAGGGAGATGACATGCTCAGGCAATACCTGAGCCGGACTGGTGTCGCCCAGTGTGCAGGGAATCAGATAAAGCGTTCCGGGTTTTGTCGTCATAGTCAGAACAATCGAACATTTTCATTGCGCAGCATTTCAACCAGAAAAATCAGCGGCAGGCCAACCAGCGCATTCGGGTCGTCACCGCTCATTTTGCTGATCAGCGCGATCCCCAAGCCTTCCGATTTTGCACTGCCGGCACAGTGATAAGGTTGCTCCTTGAGCAAATAACTTTCGATCTCGACATCGCTGAGGTTGTGCAGGGTGATGTGGTTTTCCGCCACTTCTGTTTGCATATTGCCGGTATTGCTGTTCAACAGCGTCAACGCGGTATAGAAGCAGGTGGTCTTGCCGCGCATCGCGCTCAGTTGTTTGACAGCATTGTCATGCGTGAGCGGTTTGCCAAGTTGCATGCCTTCCAGCAGAGCAACCTGATCAGAACCGATGATAAGGGC
>JBBRFZ010000051.1:0-17159 GCA_038241165.1 Burkholderiales bacterium
TGCAGCCTCCTGCGTACAGCCGCCGCTGATTGACGAGTGTTTTGCCAACCTGGAATGCAGGGTCGCCGATTTGAAGTTGGTGACCAAATACAATTTTTTTGTCCTTGAAGTGCTCAAGGCGTGGATCGACCCCGCGCAGAAAAGCCCACAGACTATTCACCATCAGGGCAGAGGCATATTTGCGGTAGATGGTGAAATAATCCGCATGCCTTCGAAAATGAAATGAGTTATCCGCAGTTGCTCGTGTCTGATAATTTGCTTCACGAAAATACCTGAAATTCAGGCGCAGCCGCAGGTTTAAATTGCCGGTGTTATACTTCATTCCGCCAGGCTTTATCCACACAAAGAGATATCCATGAATCAATTTTTGATGTCGTTGGCGATACGTGCCCATCCTTCCTTTTAGCCTTAAGTCATTGTGCTCACTCATCCTTCCGTCATGGTATTGAATCACCTGCTTGCCCAGAACAACTGGGCATTGCAGCGGCTCGCAAACTTTCCTGGCAACACAGTACGGTTTGACATTGCGCCGTTTTCATTTGCCTGCACCATATTGGCGGATGGTTCGTTACAGAGCGTTGATTCCTCAGCCGGCGTTGATGCGGTATGTACGATTCCGCCTTCCCTGTTACCGCGGCTGGCTGCGCATGATGAGATGGCGCATACCGAGATCCGCACCGAAGGAGATACGGCGCTGCTAACGGAAATCTTTTTTTTGTCGCGCAATTTGCGCTGGGATGCTGCGGAAGACCTGAGCAGCTTCACCGGTGACATAATGGCAGAACGCCTGGTGCAAACCTTCCACAGCGCGCGGCAACAGATGCTCAACGCTGCAGTCAATCTGTCCCAGGCTACAGCGGAATACCTGACCGAGGAACGCCCGCTAATCGCCAAGCCGCAACAGCTATCCGGGTTCATGCAGCAGGTGGATATTTTGCGCGATGATCTGGCGCGGCTGGAACAGCGCATCGACCGCCTGTCTGTTACCGAAAAGACCTGAGCATGCGCATTTTCCGTTTGATCAAAATCATTGTCGTGGTGCTGCGCTTCGGGCTGGATGAGTTTTTGCTGGCGCATGAACGGGTGCGCTGGATGCGTGTGCCGTTGAACTTGATGCTGTTTCTGCGCAACACTTCCAAACCGCGCGCGGTGCGGTTGCGTCTGGCGCTGGAAAAGCTCGGCCCAATCTTCGTCAAATTCGGGCAGATGCTATCCACGAGACGCGATCTGATGCCGGCTGATATCGCCGAGGAACTCGCCAAGCTTCAGGACCAGGTGCCGCCCTTCCCTTCCGTGCAGGCTGTCGCGTTGCTGGAATCCGCCTACGGCAAACCTTTGCGGGAAGTTTTTCAATCTTTTGAGGATATTCCCGTCGCCAGCGCATCGGTGGCGCAGGTTCATTTTGCAATACTGCCGGATGGCCGTGATGTGGCGGTCAAGATTTTGCGTCCGGGCATAACCAACATCATCGCCCACGACGTCGCGCTGATGAAAGTTGCGGCCGACTTGATCGAACGGCTTTGGGCGGACGGCCGCCGCCTCAAACCGCGCCAGGTGATTACCGAATTTGAAAAGCACCTGGAAGACGAGCTAGATTTGATGCGCGAGGCATCCAATGGCAGCCAGCTCAGGCGCAATTTTGCCAATTCTCCGCTGCTTCTGGTTCCCGAGATGTATTGGGATTATTGCAGCACCGGAGTCATGGTGATGGAGCGCATGTATGGCATTTCTGTCAGCCAGGTGGATGAGTTGCGCCAGGCAGGCGTGGATATTCCCAGGCTGGCCAGAAACGGCGTGGAGATATTTTATACGCAGGTTTTCCGTGATGGTTTTTTTCACGCCGACATGCACCCCGGTAATGTCCAGGTCGCGGCGAACGGCCAATACATCGCGCTGGATTTCGGCATCATGGGCACGTTGACCGACATCGACAAACATTATCTGGCGCAAAATTTCATTGCCTTTTTTCGCCGCGATTACAAGCGCGTTGCCGAGGTGCACATTGAATCGGGTTGGGCGCCCATGGAGACCCGCGTAGATGAGCTGGAAGCGGCCATACGCGCGGTATGCGAACCCATCTTCGACAAGCCGTTGCGCGAGGTTTCATTCGGACGCGTGCTGTTGCGCCTGTTCCAGACTTCGCGCCGTTTCGGCATCGAAGTACAACCGCAATTGGTTTTGTTGCAAAAGACGCTGCTCAATATCGAAGGACTGGGGCTGCAACTCGACCCCGAACTGGATCTGTGGAAAACCGCCAAACCGTGGCTGGAACGCTGGATGAGCGAACAGGTGGGCTGGCGCGGCTTGCTCAAATCGTTGCGTATCGAAGCACCAAACTACGCTACCGTACTGCCACAGTTACCGCGTCTGTTGCATCGATACCTGAGCAGCGATAGCAACGTCCGCAACGATGAGATGTTACAGCAGATACTCGAGCAGCAGCATCGCTACAACATTTTGCTGACTTTGATCAGTCTGGTGTTGCTGTGTGTTATTTCCTGGATAATCTTTCATTACTACATAGCCTGAAGACGGGTATCTCCAAAGCTTCTTAAGTGGCGAAAGCCTGAGCCGAAGATCTTCTTTTTGTCCCTCAAAATTCTCTCCATGACAACACAAAGCACGCGATGATAGAAGTGTTAATCCTGGCAGTTGCGCTCAGCATGGACGCTTTTGCTGTTTCCATTGGACTAGGTGCCAAGAAAAATTCGCGAGGATTGGCAATCAAGGCAGGGCTCTACTTCGGAATCTTTCAGGCGTTGATGCCATTCATAGGATATCTGGGAGGTAAGGGAGTTTTATCCTGGGTAGAAGCCTATTCCCATTGGATAGCCTTTGGATTGCTGACCCTGATTGGCACCAAAATGATTTTTGAAGGCATTCAAGAGGGCATAGAAGAAGATATCTCTGCTGCCACACACAAAATGATGTTGATTTTAGCCATTGCCACCAGCATTGATGCAATGGCAGCTGGATTCAGCCTGACGCTATTGGATGTTAATCCTTATATTGCTTGCCTCGTGATAGGTGCAATAACTTTTACTTTCAGTTGGCTCGGTGTTCTCATTGGCAGGAACAGCGGCACATGGCTTGAAAGCAAAGCGGAGTTTTTTGGGGGAACAGTTTTGATACTAATGGGCGTTAAAATGCTGGTTTTCCCATGATTCCTTTGGGCAAGCGACTCTTCATCCAGGCATATTTTTCATTGGACAGCGCTGTAAATAATCGTGCCGATCCTTGACCAGGTTGAATCAGAATCAATTTTCCACTTGCGACACATCACGAACCGCGCCTTTATCGGCACTGGTCACCATGGCTGCATAGGCACGCAATGCAGCCGATATTTTACGCGGCCGGTCGGCAACAGGCTTCCATGCCTGCTTGCCTTTTGCTTCCATTGCCGCGCGGCGCGTTGCCATCTCGGCATTGGAGATGGCCAGATTGATCGTTCGGTTCGGGATGTCGATCTCGACGCGATCGCCTTCCTGCACCAAACCGATGGCACCGCCGCTGGCCGCTTCCGGCGAGACGTGGCCGATGCTCAAGCCGGATGTGCCGCCGGAGAAGCGTCCGTCGGTGAGCAGCGCACACGCCTTGCCCAGCCCTTTTGATTTCAGATACGAAGTCGGATACAACATCTCCTGCATGCCCGGTCCTCCTTTCGGACCTTCGTAGCGGATCACCACCACATCACCTGCGGCGATCTGGTCTGCGAGTATGCCTGCGGTTGCGGCATCCTGACTTTCAAACACCCGTGCACGTCCGCTAAATTTGAGAATGCTGTCATCCACGCCCGCGGTCTTCACGATACAGCCATCCAGCGCAATGTTGCCGTGCAACACCGCCAATCCACCGTCTTTGGAATAAGCATGCGCTTTGTCGCGGATGCAGCCTTGGGCGCGGTCGGCATCAAGTTCGGGATATTGCGCCGACTGCAAGAACGCGATGGTGGTGCTGATGCCGCCGGGTGCAGAACGGAAGAATTCCTTCACTGCCGCATTGCCGGTTTGCATGATATCCCACTGCTTGAGCCCCTCGCGCAAAGTCTTGCTATGTACTGTGCCAACCTCGCCATGCAGCAATCCGGCGCGATCCAGTTCACCCAAAATTGAAGGGACTCCACCGGCACGATGCACGTCCTCCAGGTGATATTCGGACGAGGGTGCCACTTTGCACAACGTCGGCACATGGCGCGACAGGCGATCCATGTCCTTCATAGTGAAATCCACTTCCGCCTCGCGCGCGATGGCCAGCAGATGCAACACCGTGTTGGTCGAACCGCCCATGGCGATGTCCAGTGTCATCGCGTTCTCGAATGCATCAAAGTTGGCGATGCTGCGCGGCAATACTCCGGCATCGTCCTGCTCGTAATATCGTTTACACAATTCAACAATGGTACGGCCGACGCCCAGGAACAGCTGTTTACGCTCGGCGTGTGTTGCAACCAGCGAACCATTGCCGGGCAAGGACAATCCCAGTGCTTCGGTCAGACAATTCATCGAGTTTGCGGTGAACATGCCCGAGCAGGAACCGCAGGTGGGACAAGCGGAACGTTCGATGGCGTCCAGCTCGTCATCGCTCACGCGGCTGTCAGCAGCCGCGACCATCGCATCCACCAGATCCAGGCCTTTGACCTTGCCCTGCCAGTTCACCTTGCCCGCTTCCATCGGCCCGCCGGAAACAAACACAACGGGGATATTCAATCTCATCGCCGCCATCAACATGCCCGGCGTGATCTTGTCGCAATTTGAAATGCATACCAGCGCATCGGCGCAGTGTGCATTGACCATATATTCCACCGAGTCGGCGATCAAATCGCGGCTGGGCAGCGAATACAACATACCGTCGTGCCCCATGGCGATGCCATCATCCACCGCAATGGTATTGAATTCTTTGGCGATACCACCCGCCTTCTCGATCTCGCGTGCGACCAGTTGCCCCATGTCTTTAAGGTGTACATGTCCGGGTACAAACTGGGTGAATGAGTTGGCGATGGCGATGATAGGCTTGCCGAAATCACCATCGGTCATACCGGTGGCACGCCAGAGCGAGCGAGCTCCGGCCATGTTACGGCCATGTGTGGAAGTACGGGAACGGTATTGGGGCATGATGCGTTTTCCAGGATTGTGCGAAGTTGCAATTCTAAACTGCCGGGAGAAAATTATCCTGCTTTGAGATAGCATGAATCCGGAACTTCCGGCAACTGTCCTGATTTGGTAATATGATTGCTATTTGAGCCAGTTAGAGTGCAGTCTAATTTGTCCATTCCTCAGTCTGTTGAGTCATATGATTCCCCTGAAATTGAGCGGCTGCAATGGCCGGAAACCGCACTCAAAGTCTGTCACTCGACCGTGACCGACTTGGCAAGATTGCGCGGCTTGTCCACATCGGTGCCCTTTTGCAGCGCAACATAATAGGCCAGCAATTGCAGCGGTATGGTGTGCAAAATAGGGCTTAAATATCCCGCGTGTTCAGGCATCTGCATGATATGGATGCCGTCCGCCTCGCTTATATGGGTATTCGCATCGGCGAACACATACAGTTCGCCGCCGCGCGCACGGACTTCCTGCAAATTGGATTTCAGTTTTTCCAGCAGCGCGTCGTTCGGCGCAACCGAGATCACCGGCATGTCCTTGTCCACCAGCGCCAGTGGACCGTGTTTCAACTCGCCGGCGGGATAGGCTTCAGCATGGATATATGAAATCTCTTTGAGCTTGAGTGCACCTTCCATTGCAATCGGATAGTGCAGGCCTCGCCCCAAAAACAGTGCGTGATGTTTGCTTGCAAACTGCTCGGCGAGCCTCGCGATTTGCGGTTCCATATCCAGCACCTTTTGTACCGCCGTGGGCAAGTGGCGCAGTTCGTGCAGATGTTTTTGCTCCTGTTCTTCGGTCAATCGTCCGCGCTGCTTGGCGAGCACCAGTGTTAACAGGAACAACGCAGCAAGCTGCGTGGTGAATGCTTTGGTTGAAGCCACGCCGATCTCCGGTCCGGCCCGCGTCAGGAAGCGCAGTTTGCAAAGTCTGACCAGTGCGCTTTCAGCCACGTTGCATATCGCGAGCGTATGGATTTGGCCTTGCGCTTTGGCGTGGTTCAGCGCTGCCTGTGTGTCGGCGGTCTCCCCGGATTGCGAGATGACTATCACCAGTGTATTCGGGTTGGCGACGCTGACGCGATAGCGATACTCGCTGGCGACTTCCACAGTACAGCGAATGCCGGAGATCTCTTCCAGCCAATAGCGTGCAACCAGCCCGGCGTGATAACTGGTGCCGCATGCCAAAATTAAAACACTGTCGATACCGGCAAACGTCTCCGCTGCTTCGGCACCGAAAATGCCGGGCACCAGCGACTGGCTGTTGCAAACCGATTCGAGCGTATCCGCCAATGCCTGCGGTTGTTCGTGGATCTCCTTCTGCATGTAATGGCGATACTGGCCCAACTGTACACTTTCGTTACTCATCTCGCTGATTTGAACCGCGCGTTCCACGCGTTTACCCTGCGCATCGTAGATCTGATAATTCAGACGCCCCAGTTCGACCACATCCCCTTCCTCGAGATATACGATTTTGCGCGTTACCGCCAACAGTGCGGACACGTCTGATGCAATGAAATGTTCTCCAATACCGATACCCAGCAGCAGCGGGCTGCCGCGTCGCGCACAAATGAGCTGGTCGGGATTGTCCGCCGCGATGACGCCTATGGCGTAAGCGCCTACTAGCTCGGCAAGCGATGCCTGCGTAGCTGCCAACAGTGAATTTCCTGCTACGTAGTGACTGTGCACCAAATGCGCGATGACTTCGGTGTCCGTATCCGATGTGAATTCATAGCCCGCGTCTGTCAGGCGGTTGCGCAAAGTCTCGTAGTTTTCGATGATTCCGTTATGCACTACAGCAATGATATTTTTGCTGACATGCGGGTGTGCGTTGCGCTCGCTGGGTACGCCGTGCGTTGCCCAGCGTGTATGCGCGATGCCGATCAATCCATCGGTGGCCGCACATTTTTTGGCAAGGTCGGCGACGCGTCCGGTACTGCGCACACGTTCCAGCTGCCCGTCGCGTACCACTACCAGACCGGCCGAGTCATAGCCGCGATATTCCAGCCGTAGCAGACCCTCCAGCAAAATTGGCACGACATTGCGTTGCGCTACTGCACCTACGATTCCGCACATGTTATTTCTTCACTTTCATTATTTTTTTGTCTTTTGGGGACGCTTCCAGCCCGGCTTGGTCATTTGGGTTTTGCTGTTCAGTGTCAGTTCTCCGGCAGGCGCGTCTTTCCACACCGTGGTGCCGGCGGCTATCGTCGCGCCCTTGCCTACCGTCACAGGAGCGACCAGCTGTGTATCCGATCCGATCAACACATCATCCTCTATGACGGTGCGGTGCTTGTTTGCGCCGTCATAATTGCAGGTGATGGTACCAGCACCGATGTTGACGCGGCTCCCGACTGTGCTGTCGCCGATGTAGCTGAGATGATTGGCCTTGCTGTTTGCCGCGATCTCGCTGTTTTTCACTTCAACGAAATTACCGATATGCACCTCGTCGTGCAGCCTGGTACCGGGGCGCAGGCGCGCATAGGGACCGATGTGGCAGTTAGCGCCCACCTCGCTGCTGTCGATGTGGCTGTATGGCGCGATGTCCGTTCCTGAGGCGATGCTGGAACCCCTGATCACACAGTAGGCGCCCACTCTCACGTTGTTGCCCAGCGTCACGTTGCCCTCAAAGATACAGCCGACATCAATCTCGACATCGCGACCGCAACTCAGTTTTCCGCGTATATCGATACGCGCGGCATCTGCCAGCGTCACGCCCTGCACCAGCAAACGCGAAGCCTCGACCAATTGCCAGGTGCGCTCCAGCAACATCAATTGCGATTTGCTGTTTATGCCGTGGATCTCCCACTCGTGTGCGGGTTGCACGGTATGTACTGCAACACTTTGTTGCACGGCCATGTTGACGATGTCGGTCAGGTAGTACTCACCCTGGAAATTTTTATTCTGCAATTTTTCCAGCCAGCCACGCAACATCTTCGTCGGTACCAGCAGGATGCCGGTATTCACTTCGCGGATCTCGCGCTGCTCGGAAGTAGCCTCTTTTTCCTCGACGATGCTCTGCACATCGCCCTGTGCATCGCGCACGATTCGTCCGTAGCCGGTCGGGCTGGGCAGATTCACAGTCAACAGCACAAGCCCGTCACCCGCCTGTTGCATCTGGTGCAGCGTGTTTTGTTGGATCAGCGGCACATCACCGTACAGTACCAGTGTCTTGCCATTATCATCAAGGAACGGCATCGTTTGTTGCACCGCATGTCCTGTCCCCAGTTGCGGCTCCTGGAGCACAAAGCTGGCTTTATACTGCGCCATTGCTTTGGGCACGGCATCGCCGCCGTGCCCATACACTACGCAAATCTGCTGCGGCTGGAGCGCAGTGGCACTATCCAGCACATGCTGCAGCAACGGCTTGCCCGCCAGTGCGTGCAGCACCTTGGGCTTGTCGGAGTACATGCGCGTGCCTTTTCCGGCAGCAAGGACAACAATGTTCAACAGGGTCATGTCAGCTTTCTGTAGATGCCAGATTATAAACAAAAACGGCCATCCGGCGCGCGTAACTTGCTGTCAGCGGACTGGCGAACTCACTGCACCCTTTTCGCAAACGCGGGTTGCAGTTCAACCTTGCTATTTGACCCGGTTCGCGTCACGATTCGCGTATGAAGACACTTATTGCATAGTCAGGCGACGATGGCTTTCTTCCGGGGAATTCTGGATCGTATCATTCTGGTCGTCGGTGTCGTCGCGGCCGGCTGTATCCCGAGTTTTATCGCCCAGTATCGTCAGCGCGTCGGCGGCCAGCTCGATCAAGTGCTGCAGGATATGGCGCCCTTCCAAGCAATCGCCAATCAGTTTCATCACGGCAGCCTGCAGGAGCTGATCCACTATCATCTGGATAGCACAGACCAGACTTTTCATGACGAAGGCACAGCATTGCAGGGTATGGTTGATTCTGTCGAGCAATTACGGCAAGCACTCCTGGCGCTCAACACCGACTTGTTTCATCAGCTGATATATATGCTGACCAGGGCCGATCCACTTATTGCGCATGCGACTTGGAAAATATTTTCACCCGCCTTTAATTTGACTCCCCAAAGTGTCGTATTTGCCATTGTTGTCGGGGTTGCCATCTGGCTGGTGTTCCTCGCGGTCTGGATGTTAATCGAACGTCTTGTTGGAATACTGCTTGCCAGGTAGTTTTGCGAAAACTTGACGCCCCTGCACCGTTGCACTTTTCGGTAATATTGATCGCCAATCAGGAATGTTGCTTGAACGGGCTTCTGTCATTCAGCTCGTCCACATACTCCGATATCGCACTGGTTTCCCGCTGCAAATAGTTTTCCACCGCGCGCGAAAACTCAGCATGCGCCAGCCAGTGCGCCGAGTGTGTGGTCACCGGCAGAAATCCGCGCGCCAATTTGTGTTCTCCCTGTGCTCCGCCTTCAAAGGTCTTGATGTTGCGCGCGATGCAGAACTCGATTGCCTGATAGTAGCAGGCTTCAAAATGCAGACCGGAGTGAAATTCGAACGTCCCCCATGAGCGCCCGTACAACACGTCTTTGGTAACTATATTCAACGCGCTCGCAATCATCCGTCCTTCGCGTGTCGCGATTACCAGCAGGGTATTTTGAGGCAAAGCAGCACCGATGCGCCGGAAGAATTCATCATTCAACGCAGGAGGTGAATGATGTATCTGTCGTGTATGTGCATAGCACGATGCAAAGAAGTTCCACTGCTCTGCTGTGGCGTTATCACCGGTGATACACTGCAAACCTATCCCCGCCTCGTTCACCCTGCGCCGCTCTTGCCTGATTCGCTTGCGCTTGTCACGACTCAGTGTGGCCAGAAAATCTTCAAAATCACGATAGCCCGGATTCTGCCAATGGAACTGCACATCCTGACGCAGCATCATCCCATGTTGCTGCATCAACTGCGCATCAGCTTCATCAGGAAACAGGCAATGCAGCGAAGACATCCCGGCTTCTATTGCGAATTGCAGCGCAGAACTGAGCAGCAATGCACGCAACCTGTTTTCATCGGCACCCGGCACCACCAGCAGGCGTTTGCCGGTTACCGGTGTGAAGGGCACTGTGCTCACCAGCTTGGGGTAATAGCGTAGCCCGTGCCGGTGATATGCATCGGCCCAGGCAAAATCGAACACATGCTCTCCGTACGAGTTCATCTTCAGATAAAGCGGCATTGCTCCCAGCAATCGCGCGTGCTGCCACAGGCTAATATATTGCGGCTGCCAGCCGAACTGCGCCGTGGCACACCCGCTTTCTTGCAGCGCGGACAAATACGCATGTGAAACAAACGGGTCTTCCCCTGCCAGCGCGTCCCAATCAGACGCCGCTATATCCGCAAAGTTGTCGATGATCTTCAGGGTGGGTGCGTTCATGGGGGTTTCTAAGCTGTGATGACATATTCTACAATGGGTCGCGAATTTACCGGAATATAACCATGAAGCCTTATGCAGAATCCAGTGAAAATAACAAAGTACCTATTTTGGCCGTGCTCAAGGAAATATTCTCCGAGCGCGAGCGGGTACTTGAGATTGCCAGCGGCACCGGCCAGCACGCCGTATATTTTGGCCGGGAACTTCCTCATTTGACTTGGCAACCTTCCGAATTGGTGCATAACCTTGCCGGCATCCAGGCATGGCTGGACGAAGCCCAACTACCCAATGTATTAAGCCCGCTGGCCATCGACGTGAGCGATGCGAATTGGCCGATTTCAGAAGTCGACGCAATTTTCAATGCCAACACCGTACATATAATTTCGTGGCCGAAAGCCAAACACATGTTCGCGAATGTCGGCCGCCATATTGCCCCGGGCGGTTATGTTTGCCTCTATGGGCCATACAACTATGGTGGAAAGTTTACTTCCGAAAGCAATGCACGCTTCGATGCATGGCTCAAGTCGCGCGACCCGAACAGCGGCGTGCGTGATTTTGAAGCAGTGAACCAACTGGCCGCATTACATGGCTTGAATTTGTTGCGCGATATAGCCATGCCGTCCAACAACCGCATGCTGGTCTGGCGTGCGCATGAATGACATTCGCGCGGGTCAAGATAAACAAAAAAGCAGCCAAAGCTGCTTTTTTGTTCTCCCCGAGCCTGGATCTTAATGTCCGCTACGGTTGCGCAAATGTTTGATTGCCGCCAACTGTGCAATCGCTTCAGCCAGTTCGGCCTGAGCTTGGGCATAGTCGATGTCGGAAGTGCGATTCTTCATAGACTCCTCTGCATCCTGTTTGGCCTGCAATGCGCGCACTTCATCAAGGTCCCCGCCGCGTATCGCGGTATCGGCCAGCACGGTTACGACACCAGGCTGTATCTCAAGCATACCACCGGACACATAGATAATTTCTTGCTGCTCCTGATCCGGTCGCTTGATCCTGACCGAACCCGGCTTGATGCGTGTCATCAACGCGGTATGGCCCGGATATATACCCAGTTCACCCATCTCCCCCGGAACCACGACCATTTCAGCCAGCCCTGAGAAAATTGACGCTTCCGCGCTAACTACGTCAACATGTACGGTCATTGCCATGGTTGCCCCCGTTCTTACTGCAGTGTCTTGGCTTTTTCAACCGCTTCTTCGATGCCGCCTACCATATAGAACGCCTGTTCCGGCAGGTGATCATATTCACCATCGACGATACCCTTGAATCCCTTGATGGTTTCTTTCAGAGTAACATATTTGCCCGGGCTGCCGGTAAACACTTCTGCCACGTGGAAAGGTTGCGACAGGAAGCGTTGAATTTTTCGCGCACGGGCGACAGCCAATTTGTCTTCCGGTGCCAATTCATCCATACCCAGAATCGCGATGATGTCGCGCAATTCCTTGTAGCGCTGCAGCGTTGATTGCACTTTGCGTGCCACGTTGTAATGCTCTTCACCCACCACCAGCGGGTCGAGCTGGCGTGAAGTGGAGTCCAGCGGATCAACCGCCGGGTAGATTCCCAGCGAAGCGATGTCACGCGACAACACAACGGTGGAATCCAGGTGCAGGAAGGTTGTTGCCGGGGCCGGATCGGTCAAGTCATCCGCTGGAACATAAACAGCCTGCACGGAAGTGATCGAGCCGACTTTGGTCGAAGTAATGCGCTCTTGCAAACGGCCCATTTCTTCAGCCAGCGTCGGCTGATAACCCACAGCTGATGGCATACGTCCCAACAGCGCGGAAACTTCGGTTCCGGCCAGGGTGTAGCGGTAAATATTATCGACGAAGAACAGGATGTCGCGACCTTCGTCGCGGAATTTCTCCGCCATGGTCAGACCGCTCAATGCCACGCGCAGACGGTTGCCTGGCGGTTCGTTCATCTGGCCGAACACCATCGCCACTTTGGATTCTGACAGATTATCCAGCTTGATTACGCCTGCTTCCGACATCTCGTGGTAAAAATCGTTACCTTCTCGGGTACGCTCACCCACGCCGGCAAATACGGAAAGACCGGCATGTTCCTTGGCGATGTTGTTGATCAATTCAAGCATGTTGACTGTTTTGCCCACACCGGCACCGCCGAACAAACCAACCTTGCCGCCTTTGGCAAACGGGCACACCAGATCGATCACCTTGATACCGGTCTCCAACAAATCAACCGAAGGAGACAACTCATCGAATTTCGGCGGATTGGCATGGATTGGGCGTCTTTCTTCGCACTGGATCGGACCGGCATCATCGATTGGGCGACCCAGTACATCCATGATGCGGCCTAATGTGCCCATGCCCACTGGGACAGTGATCGGATTATTGGTATTCATTACCGGCATGCCGCGCTTCAGCCCATCCGAAGAACCCATAGCAATGGTACGCACGACACCATCACCCAGTTGTTGCTGAACCTCGAAGGTGAGACCTTCCTCGGCCACCGAACCGGATTCCGCCTGCAGTGTCAACGCGTCATACACTTTGGGCATTTGATCGCGTGGAAATTCGATGTCAACCACCGCACCGATACACTGGACAATCTTACCTTGACTCATTTTACCCTCACTCATTTTTGAGTTACCCCGTCTAAATTAATATTTGTTGCTGAAAATTATTTATATCAACCAACTGCCGCAGCACCGCTCACTATCTCCGAAATTTCACGGGTAATGGCCGCTTGGCGCGCCTTGTTGTATACCAGCTTGAGATCCGCAATCACGTCTTTCGCGTTATCAGACGCAGCTTTCATCGCCACCATCCGCGAGCTCTGTTCGGAAGCCATGTTCTCGACCACTGATTGGTAAACCAGAGACTCGATATAGCGCACCAGCAGTTCGTCAATCACCTGTTTCGCATCCGGTTCGTAGATATAGTCCCAGTTGCCTTCCGCGGTTCCCATCTGCTCGCCGGTTAGCGGCAGCAATTGCTCTACACACGGCTCCTGTTTCATTGTGTTGACGAAATGGTTGTAGCTGATATGTATCGCGTCGATCTCGCCGGCAATATAAGCATCCAGCATCACTTTTACCGCACCGATCAATTTCTCTACATGCGGTGTGTCTCCCAAGCCCGTCAGATGCGATTTGACCTTGGCACCGACACGGTTCATGAATCCCAGTCCTTTGTTGCCAATCGGGCAAATCAGAAGACCTTTTCCTTCATCCTCCCAGGATTTCATGCGACTCACTGCAAGGCGCAATATGTTGGTGTTTAATCCACCACATAATCCTTTGTCCGAAGTCACCACGATCAAGCCAACATTCTTGATCCCTTCGCGATTCACCAGAAATGGATGCTTGTATTCCGGATTGGCGCGCGACAGATGCGCAGCGACAGTGCGAATTTTTTCAGCGTAAGGACGGGCCGCGTGCATACGTTCCTGTGCTTTACGCATCTTGGCAGCTGCGACCATTTCCATGGCGCGCGTGATCTTGCGTGTATTTTCTACACTCTTGATCTTGGTACGTATCTCTTTACTGCCGGCCATTTCTCACCTCCGCCTTATAACCAACCGCTTGGCAACCGTCTTTTGGTTGCTTAGTGGGATGGCTAGTTGTTTTATCATAACCAATGACTTGCTGTGTTTTTTGCAGCTTAGTCAGATGGCTAGTTGTTCTATCAGTAAACAGCTGTCGCTTTGAATTTTTCGATCGCTGCGGACAGCAATTTTTCATTGTCGGCGGACAGGTCCTTGCTTGATTCAATCGTATCCAACAGGCTCTTGTTGCTCGATTTCAGGTGATCGTGCAGAACAGACTCGAACGCAAGCGCTTTGGGAACCGGCACGTCATCGAAGTACCCTTTATTGACAGCAAACAGCGTGACCGCCATTTCAGCAACAGACAATGGTGCATATTGCAACTGCTTCATCAATTCGGTAACCATGCGGCCGCGTTCCAGCTGCTTGCGAGTTGCCTCGTCCAGATCCGAAGCGAATTGTGCGAAAGCTGCCAATTCGCGGTATTGCGCCAGTGCCAGACGAACACCGCCACCCAGTTTTTTGATGACTTTGGTCTGTGCTGCACCACCCACGCGGGACACCGAAATACCGGCGTTGATCGCGGGGCGGATACCGGCGTTGAACAAGTCGGCTTCCAAAAAGATTTGTCCGTCGGTGATGGAAATCACATTGGTAGGCACGAATGCGGAAACGTCGCCCGCCTGTGTCTCAATGATGGGCAAGGCGGTCAGCGAACCTGTCTTTCCTTTGACTGCACCCTTGGTGAAAGTCTCCACGTAATCTGCGTTTACACGCGCCGCGCGCTCCAGCAGGCGCGAGTGCAGATAAAACACGTCACCGGGATACGCTTCGCGACCCGGTGGGCGACGCAACAGCAATGATATCTGGCGGTATGCCCAGGCTTGCTTGGTCAAGTCGTCGTAAACGATCAGCGCGTCTTCGCCGCGATCGCGAAAATATTCGCCCATGGTACAACCTGCATAAGGCGCGAGGAATTGCATCGCGGCCGAATCAGATGCCGTTGCAACGACCACGATAGTGTATCCAAGGGCCCCGTGTTCTTCCAGCTTGCGCACCACGTTGACTACGGTGGATGCCTTTTGACCGACCGCGACATAGACGCAGGTCATGTTCTGACCCTTTTGATTGATGATCGCATCCACGGCAACGGCCGTTTTACCCGTTTGACGGTCACCAATGATCAATTCACGTTGTCCGCGACCCACCGGGACCATGGAATCGATGGACTTCAAGCCAGTTTGCACGGGTTGGTCGACTGATTTACGTGCGATCACACCCGGAGCGACTTTTTCAATCTTGTCGGTCATCTTGGTGTTGATCGGGCCTTTGCCGTCGATGGGCTGACCCAACGCATTCACGACACGACCGCACAACTCGGGACCTACAGGTACCTCCAGAATACGGCCGGTACATTTGACGGTGTCGCCTTCGGTTATATGCTCGTATTCACCCAGAATCACGGCGCCGACCGAATCACGCTCAAGGTTAAGCGCGAGACCAAATGTGTTACCTGGGAACTCCAGCATTTCACCCTGCATCACGTCGGAAAGTCCGTGTACTCGGACGATACCGTCGGTGACGCTGACTACCGTACCTTCGGTGCGCGCTTCAGTCAGCGCCTCGAAGTTGTCGATACGGCTGCGTATTAAATTGCTAATTTCGGATGGGTTGAGCTTCATCTGTATTTCCTCTTTGATATATCTATTATCAGGCCAGCGCGTTTGCCATTTCGCTTAGGCGGGTGCGGGCAGAACCGTCGATCACTTTATCTCCGGCGCGAATGACCACGCCGCCCAACAATTCCTTGTTTACTTTACAGACCAGCTTTATTTCCCGGCCCATTCTCGCTTTCAGCGAGATTTTGATTTTTTCCTGTTGCTCGGCAGATAATTCAAATGCTGATTCAACCACCGCATTAACGGTTTTTTCCGCTTCCGCACGCAGTGCCTCAAAGATGGCGACAATTTCCGGAAGCAGGAGCAGACGCTGATTGTCCACCAGTACCCGGACAAAGTTGTGCTGTTGAGTCGTTGCCTGATTGCCCATCAGGGCGTCCATCAGACTTTCGAGCTGCGTCTGGGCAACGCGCGGACTGGTTATTACCGAGCTGACTTCAGGATGGCAGATCGTCTCCGCAAGAGAAATCAGCGTTTCCGACCAGCCTTTCAAATCCGCCAGCTTTTGTGCTTCTTCAAATGCCGCCTGGGCGTATGGTCTTGCAATGGTAATGGCTTCAGACATGGTATTTAGATTTCCGAAACCAGTTTATCGAGCAATTGGTTGTGAGTCTTGGCATCAATTTCACGACCGAGAATTTTGCTCGCACCAGCCAATGCAATTGACGACACCTGGGTGCGCAATTGTTCTTTGGCGCGAAAAACTTCCTGATCGATTTCGGCCTTCGCACCTGAAATGATGCGATCACCTTCTGCCTTTGCTTGCTCCTTGGCTGCTTCGACTATCTCACTGGCGCGTTTTTCACCATTTGCCACTATTTCGCTGACCCGATCCTTGGCTTCACGCAGAATTTCCGCTGAACGCTTTGCCGCCAATTCCAGGTCGTGTTTTGCTCTTTCGGCATCCGCCAAACCGTCGGCGATTTGCTTCTTGCGTTCCTCAAGTGCTGCCATGATGGGAGTCCATATAAACTTCATACAAAACCACACAAACAGCGCGAACATGATCGTCTGAGCTAAAAGAGTCGCATTGATATTCATGCAAGCTACCTTTCTTTAGTTATACGTTTTCGCTTGGGACGCTTAAGCAACCGCAAACAGAACGTACATCGCAATACCTACAGCAATCATCGGAACCGCATCAACCAGGCCCATCACCACGAAAAACTGGGTACGCAACATGGGGATCAGTTCAGGCTGACGCGCTGCGCCTTCCAGAAAGCGACCACCGAGAATACCGATACCGACCGCAGCGCCAAGTGCGCCCAGGCCCATCATCAGGGCTCCAGCGATGTACAGCAGTGCATTTGCCATTTCCATTTCTTGTTTCTCCTGTTAAAAAAGTAAAGTTGATAAAATCGATTAGTGCTGTTCCTGGTGTGCCATATCCATATAGACTATTGTCAGCACCATAAAAATGAACGCCTGCAATGTGACGATCAAAATATGAAAAATCCCCCAGCCCAGCGACAGCAAAATCTGTGAACCGTACAAGGTAACACCTCCCGGTGTCAGCCCAACC
>JBBRFZ010000052.1:0-17154 GCA_038241165.1 Burkholderiales bacterium
GCTTTGGACCAGCCGCACCGCCTCCAGCTTGTACTCCAGTGTATACGCCGCTCTCTTGCCTTTTTCTTGCACCATTTTCTTCGTCTCCTTAACTTGAATTTTAACCAAAGTTAAGAAATACGTTTTTCGCGGGCAAGGTCAACCCGGCATTGTGCTGCATGAGCCATAATGTACAGATACCCGGGGAAATTGAAAATGCTTATAATAGAACCAGTTTATTCAGGAGCATGATATGCAGCACTTGACACCCAAGCAGACTTTTGATTTCCTGCAGGCCAACCCCGAAGCGGTATTCGTCGATGTACGCAGCGAGATGGAGCATATGTTTGTCGGTCATCCCCAAGGCTCTATCCTGATTCCCTGGGTCGATGGTCCTGAATGGGACATCAATCCCCATTTCGTTTCATACGTGAAAAAAGCCGCTAGCGTGAGTCGCCCTGTCGTGCTGATATGTCGTTCCGGTCGCCGCTCGATTGATGCCGGATTGGCCCTGGAAAAAGCCGGGCTGACTGAAGTGTACAACGTGTTGCACGGATTCGAGGGTGATCTGGATGATGGGCATCACCGAAATTCCCACAACGGCTGGCGCTTTGAAGGCTTGCCTTGGGCGCAAACTTAGAAAGCCTCTGATGCCCTTGTTTAAGGGGTTTCCCTTGCTAGTTTTAATATCTTGAAAAAACCAAATGGCCCAAACTATTCCTGACTTTACCGATGCCGAGCACAAACTTGTTTCGGGTAAATTGTACGAGCGTTACGGCAAGCTGATGCCGATGCAATTGGCTGACAGCGAATTGCAGCTCGACGAACTTTCCGATGAGTTGACTTTGTATCCCACAATTTATTGGGCCGAGCGCGGTGCGCAATTCGTGGTGTGCAAAGTGGCTGCCGAGCGTTTCCGTTGCCAGTTCTTTTATTCCGGGACAGAGCAATACGGCACCGGCCATGATCAATACGACAGTCTTGGCGACTGTATCGTGACACTGCTGCAAGTCCAGTCAGATCATGAACGGCAAATGGCAAATATTTCTTCCGGTGCCACGCTGGTCAAAGACAATGACGAGGATTATCACGGCCCGGTTGTGATTTGAGCCGGGTCAGCCAGCGGTTACGACAAGTTGCGGTGCCGTCTGATTGGCTGTGTTGAAGGCAAGCAGACCATACCGGACAGATTTGGATTTATGGTTGGCGGGTATGGCAAATGCATCAAGCCCGACTTGATGCTGGTAGGACAATCTTTCGCGCGGCACATCCCCGATCGCGCGCAATTCACCCCTGTAACCGTAACGTTCGCGCAGCAGGCTGGCGGTCACATAGCTTTTGCCGTCGGCAAACTTGTCAAACGCGATGCCGATCACGGTGAAGTCATCAATATCGTGCTCAATTGACTCCGGACCCTGTTCGGCGGACAGCCACACACCGAGTGGCCAGCCGTGCTCATATTCCCGGTATATCAGTTCGGCGCGACGCGCCAGCCATACCGAAAGCGGGACCAGTACCGGGCCTACCGGTATTCTCATGTTTTGCGGGGTATCGCCTTTTGTCAAAGTAAGGGTTTCCCATGCATCCGTTACAATGTTTCCATTCTTGATCAGCATAAACATGGCTTTCTTTCCTGTAAGTATTCCATAAATTGGTTGATAGAGATTTTTCGCAACCCGCTTGAGCGCAGTCTAAGCTGAGTTTATATTTCTGCAAAATACTTTTTTGTGAAACT
This sequence comes from Burkholderiales bacterium, assembly GCA_038241165.1. Taxonomy (GTDB): domain Bacteria; phylum Pseudomonadota; class Gammaproteobacteria; order Burkholderiales; family Gallionellaceae; genus Gallionella. The sequence continues at coordinate 1,715 of JBBRFZ010000052.1, forward strand.
TTAATAGCTATTGGTTATATAGGGCGGCGGATTTCGACACGCGACACGGCGATGTTTCGGCCCTGACGAGCCTTGCATGAGGCCCCGGTACAGAATAATTTGTTACACTCTCTTTGAATTACCGGCAAACAGGTTCACAGCCGCCCCGTAATCCAGTAAAGTGCTATTCCATTCCAAACTAATAAGAGCAAAAAATGAGCGAAAAAGGACAACAACTGCAGGACCCGTTTCTCAATATGCTGCGCAAAGAGCATGTGCAGGTTGCGATTTATCTGGTGAACGGCATCAAACTGCAAGGTCAGGTTGAGTCGTTTGATCAATACGTGGTGCTGTTGAAGAACACCATTACCCAGATGGTATACAAACACGCAATTTCGACTATTGTTCCTGCGCGCGCGGTCAGCATTGCCCACGAAGACACCGAGTAATGCAGCAACAGCCTGCCGGCGACAAAACACATTTGTCCGGGCACCCGTTGGAGGGCGCAGTATTAGTCAGTATTGATTTCGGCGATAGCGACCACAGTGAAAGCCTGGAAGAGTTACGATTGCTGGCAGAGACCGCCGGAGCCCGTGTTTTGGCCATAGTCGAAGCCAGGAGGCAACGACCGGATGCGGCGTTGTTCGCGGGTAGCGGCAAGGTGCAGGAAATCGCCGAACTGGTGGAACGACTGGAATTCCCGCTGGTTATCTTCAATCATGATCTCTCCCCCGCGCAGATGCGTAACCTGACCGCCAAACTGAATACGCGTGTGATTGACCGGACTATGCTGATTCTGGATATCTTTGCGCAGCGCGCACAAAGCCATGAAGGCAAGGTCCAGGTGGAACTGGCGCAACTCAAGTATCTCGCGGCGCGCCTGGTTGGCCAGGGTGCCGACATGGGGCAGCAAAAATTTGCAGTGGGTGCGCGCGGCCCCGGAGAAACCAAACTGGAACTGGATAGGCGCAAGCTGGATAAGCGTGTCCATTTGTTGAAAGAGCGTTTGGAGAAACTCAAGCATCAGCGTGGAGTCCAGCGCCGCGCCCGCAATCGCCACGATGTGCTGTCGGTATCCATCGTCGGGTATACCAATGCAGGCAAATCAACGCTGTTCAACAGGCTGACCCGCGCAAAAGTGTATGTGGCCGACCAGCTGTTCGCGACGCTGGATACCACCTCGCGCCGTATGTTCACCGAAGAGACGGGCGAAATCGTGCTGTCGGACACGGTGGGTTTCATACGACATCTGCCACATTCCCTGGTTGCCGCGTTTCGCAGCACCCTCGAAGAAACGATGCAGGCTGATTTATTGCTGCATGTGGTGGACGCCAACAATGCCATCCGCGACGACCAGATCGCCGAAGTGAACAAGATATTGACCGAGATCGGCGCGGCGGACATCCCCCAGGTTCTGGTATTCAATAAAATTGACCTTCAGGATGTGCCGCCCAACGTGCAGCGCGACGATTATGGTAGAATTACACGTGTTTTCCTGAGTGCCAAAAGCGGTGCGGGTCTGGATGGATTGCGGCTTGCCTTGACTGAAGCCAAGACTGTGCGCCAAGCTTCCGAATTAGCTAAGTATGAAATTAACCAAGCGAGTGAGTGACGAATATGGGATTGAATGATCCGCAATGGGGTAACAAGAGCAATGGTGGCCCGCCTGATCTGGAAGAGTTGTTGCGCAAGCTCAATGCAAAAATATCTTCCCTGATGGGGGGCAAAGGCGGGACAAAAAAACCCGGCAGCGGTGTGCCGCCGCAGGGTTTTCCCGGCGGAATCGGGTTGATTGTCGGGATCATTGTGCTGATCTGGTTGGGCAGTGGGTTTTATATCGTTGATGCGAGCCAGCGCGGCGTAGTGCTGCGATTTGGCAAGTTGTCCGAAACCACCATGCCGGGTCCGCGTTGGCATTTGCCATACCCGATCGAATCAGTGGAAATCGTTAATTTGAGCCAGGTTCGTACCGTTGAAGTGGGGTATCGCGACAACGTCAAGAACAAGAAGCTGAACGAGTCTCTGATGCTGACCGATGATGAAAATATCATCGACATCCAGTTTGCTGTGCAGTACTTTTTGAAAGATCCCGCCGCTTATCTGTTCAACAACCGCAACCCTGATGAAAACGTGCGCCAGGCGGCTGAAACCGCGATTCGCGAAGTGGTCGGCAAGAGCAAGATGGACTTTGTGCTGTATGAGGGCCGCGAGCAGGTGGCTGCATCGGCGACAACGTTGATCCAGGAGATACTGGATCGTTACAAGTCGGGCATTTTGATCAGCAAACTGACCATGCAGAACGCGCAACCGCCTGAACAGGTTCAGGCTGCCTTCGATGACGCGGTGAAAGCCGGACAGGATCGCGAGCGGCAGAAGAACGAAGGGCAGGCCTATGCCAATGACGTGATCCCGCGTGCAAGTGGTGCGGCGGCACGGTTGATAGAAGAATCGCAAGGTTACAAGAAAAGTGTGATCGCCAATGCCGAAGGTGATATCAGCCGTTTCAAACAGATACTGGTGCAATACGACAAGGCCCCCGGAGTTACACGCGAGCGCATGTATCTGGACATGATGCAACAGGTGATGGGCAATGTCAGCAAAGTGATGGTCGACCAAAAGAACGGTAACAGCCTGTTGTATTTGCCGCTGGATAAATTGCTTGCAACCAGCCGTGCCGGTGCGGAACCCGATGCGCAGACTCCTGCGAAAGACGATACTTCACAGGGCAATGACAATAATGCAGCACAGCGCGCACGCGATTCGTTGCTAAGCCGCGACCGGGAGGCACGCTAATGAACAAGAAGATCGGTAACGTACTGATAGCCGCAGCTGTCGCATTAATCCTGCTCAGCATGAGCATGTTTGTGGTGGATCAGCGCCAGAACACGATCGTGTTCCAGTTGGGTGAAATAGTCAGAGTCATAACCAAGCCGGGTCTGTATTTCAAGATACCTTTGTTGCAGAACGTGCGTAACTTTGATTCGCGCATACTCACACTGGATACCGGGGAACCTGAACGATTCATTACGGCGGAAAAGAAAAACGTGATGGTGGATTCCTTCGTCAAGTGGCGCATCATTGACGTAAGGCAGTATTACATCAGTGTTGGCGGAGATGAGCAGCGTGCCGCCACACGCCTTATGCAGACGGTCAATTCCAGTATGCGCGAGGAATTCGGCAAGCGTACCATCCACGAAGTGGTGTCAGGGGAACGCGAACAGATCATGAACGTGTTGCGCGAAAAAACCGATTCCGACGCACGAAAAATCGGTGTGCAGGTGCTGGATGTACGTCTCAAGCGCGTCGATTTCCCGGCGGAGATCAGCGATTCTGTATATCGCCGTATGGAGGCCGAACGCAAACGGGTTGCCAACGAGCTCCGCGCAACCGGTTTTGCGGAGAGCGAGAAGATACGCGCCGACGCGGACAAACAACGCCAGGTGATTCTGGCCGAGGCTTATCGTGAAGCACAGAAAACCAAAGGTGAGGGTGATGCCAAGGCTACCGCTTTGTACGGTGCCGCATTCGGCCGGAATCCGGAATTCTACGCGTTTTATCGCAGTCTGGAAGCCTACAAGCAAAGCTTCAAGAACAAGAGCGACGTGATGGTCGTGGACCCAAGTTCTGCTTTCTTCAAGTATCTGAAAAATCCGGGCAGGCCTGGTAAATAGTGTGCTTGATTATTGGCTGCTTGGCCTGGCAATGATGCTCGTGGTTGAGGGAATGATACCCTTCGTGTCGCCCGGATTGTGGCGTGAAACATTCAGCAAGCTGGTGACGCTGACCGACGGACAATTGCGCTTTGTCGGTATTACAGCGATGCTGTCCGGCTTGCTGTTGTTGTATTGGATCAAGTGATGCAAAACTGGCTACTTCCGGAACATGTAGAAGATATGCTGCCCGACGAGGCCTGGAACGTCGAACGCATGCGCTCGCAAGTCCTCGATCTGTTGCGCAGGTCCGGATATCAATTGGTCGCGCCTCCATTGCTGGAATATGCTGAATCGTTGCTGATTGATGGCAGTGCCGACATGGATTTGCGCACTTTCAAGCTGGTCGACCAGCTGAGCGGCCGCACCTTGGCACTGCGCGCCGACATCACGCCGCAAGTGGCGCGCATTGATGCACATCTGCTCAATCGTCAAGGCGTGGCGCGTCTTTGCTATGCCGGCAGCGTGCTGCATACGCAGCCGAGGGGGCTTACGCGCACCCGCGAGCTGTTGCAAATCGGTGCCGAGTTGTACGGGCATGGCGGTCTGGAGAGTGATCTGGAGATCCAGCAGCTGATGCTGCAATCGCTGGCCCTGCTGGGTATCAAGGATGCACATCTCGATCTTGGTCATGTCGGCGTGTTTCGCGCACTGGTAAATCATGCCGGGCTGGACAAGAAACTCGAGAGGGAATTATTTTCATCCATGCAAAACAAGGACAGTGCGGCTTTGCAGATTCTGGCGCAGTCGCTGGATACGGTGTTGCGCAATGCATTGCTGGCGCTGCCGACGCTGTATGGTGATTGTTCCGATGTGCTGGAGAAGGCACGCAGGCTGCTGCCGCCCTATCCGGGCGTCGTTGCGGCGCTGGATGACCTGCAGAATATTTCCGGAAAGTTGCAAGCGCTGGTGTCCAGCGTCGGGATAGATCTCGCTGATCTGCGCGGCTACCATTATCACAGCGGTATGTTGTTTGCCGCTTACCATGCCGGCAGCCATGACGCGATCGCGCTGGGTGGACGCTATGACGATCTCGGCAAGAGCTTCGGGCGCGCGCGCGCCGCAACCGGATTCAGCATGGACCTGCGCCTGTTGTATCGCCTGTTGCCGCCGCAAGTCACAAAGCCGGGTATATGCGCGCCATACTCCGACGATGCCGCTTTGAACGACAAGATCGCACAACTGCGCGCAACAGGTGAGACTGTGGTGGTTGATCTGCTCGGTGATGCAGCATTGCGCGGTGAACTGCAGTGCGACCGTGAACTGGTGTTGCGCAACGGGCAGTGGCAGGTCGTTGCGCTTTGATTTTTAAAATTTGAAAGTTTTTTCAATGGCTAACAACGTAGTGGTAATAGGCACCCAGTGGGGTGATGAAGGCAAGGGCAAGATCGTCGATTGGCTGACTGATCATGCACAGGGCGTGGTGCGTTTTCAAGGTGGCCATAACGCCGGGCATACCCTGGTGATTGCGGGCAAAAAAACCGTGTTGCACCTGATCCCTTCCGGCATTCTGCGCGATCATGTAATGTGTTACATCGGCAACGGCGTGGTACTGTCGCCTTCCGCCTTGATCAAGGAAATGGATGAGCTGCAGCAGGCCGGGATCGATGTTTACAACCGCTTGAAAATATCCGAAGCCTGCCCGCTGATTCTGCCCTATCACGAAGCGATCGACGGGGCGCGCGAGTTGGCAAAAGGCGACGCAAAGATCGGCACCACCGGACGCGGTATCGGCCCGGCATACGAGGACAAGGTGGCGCGTCGCGCAATCCGTTTGCAGGATATTTTTTTCCGCGAGCGTTTTGCCGCCAAGCTGGGCGAGGTGCTGGATTATCACAACTTCGTGCTGAAAAATTACTTCAGCACCGAAATCGTAGACTTCCAGAAGGTTCTGGATGACACACTGGAACTGGCGGAACGCATCAAGCCACTGGTGATGGATGTGCCGCGTGCCCTCTATGAAGCCAACCAGGCCGGCAACAGCCTGCTCTTCGAAGGGGCTCAAGGTGCGTTGCTGGACATCGATCACGGTACATACCCGTTCGTTACCTCGAGTAACTGCATCGCCGGTGCAGCCTGTGCCGGGGCAGGGGTGGGTCCGCAAATGCTGCACTATGTGCTGGGCATCACCAAGGCTTACACCACCCGCGTAGGTTCCGGTCCTTTTCCGACAGAATTGTATGATGCAGTGAACAAATGTGATCCTATCGGTGAGGGTCTGGCCAAGCGCGGCCATGAATTCGGCTCCACCACCGGACGCGCGCGGCGTTGTGGCTGGTTCGATGCAGCCGCGTTGAAACGCTCCATCCAGATCAACGGCGTGTCGGGCCTGTGTGTGACCAAGCTGGACGTGATGGACGGCATGGAAACCGTGCGCCTGGCCGTGGGTTACCGCATCAACGGCGTGGACAGTGACATCCTGCCGGCGGGTGCGGATGCGCTGGCGGATTGCCAGGCGGTCTATGAAGAGATGCCGGGCTGGCGCGAGAGCACGCTGGGTGTGCAACACTATGAAGAGCTGCCCAAGGCAGCGCGCAATTATCTGGAACGCATCGCCGAAGTGTGCGGCGTACCAGTCGATATGGTTTCGACCGGGCCCGATCGCGATGAGACGATCGTGCTGCGGCATCCATTTGATTAGTGCGGCCGACCAAACGGACAACGCAAATACACGGTGCGTTTTCCGCGCTGCCTGATTTGCGACTCGAGCATCCATGAAAATAATCCTTACATACCCTCGCCGGACATCAAGGTCATGACCGGAGCGGCGGTAGTGATCCTCTTGCTGGCAATGATCAGCAGCTGGACGCTACGCGGCCTGCTTCTCAGGTTGCTCCGCAGCAGGCATCCGGGTGAATTCACCGAGCTTGGAAATCCCACCAACCGACAGCTGGCTTCTTTCTACCCACAGTACCGGGAAATGCAAATTCGATTCTGGAAATATCTGTGGGGCGGAAAGGTCTTTCGCGTTAACGACAAGCTCCTTACAAATCTTGCCTGGGCCGCATTGATTGCCGATGTCGCTCTGGCGGTCGGCGCAATACTGCTGCTGTGGTCAGCCGGTCACTTAAAATGAGGCACTGTCTCCCTAGTTCAATGCGAGCAGTGGATCAGTAAAAAATCGCAAGTATTGTTGCCAACAGGGATGGATAGTTCGGGACGGGGTGCAATTAGTGGGGGAGTGGAGAGTGCCATTGATGTAGAATGGCGCCCGTCTTGAGTGGCCAAAGCGACAGCCACCATGCCGAATCTGATTTTCCGGAGTCAGGTCGCAATGCATGCTTCTCGTTGCGGGCACGAAAAAATGGCCCGCTAGCGCGAGCCAAGTTTTGTAATGGTGCCCAGAAGAGGACTCGAACCTCCACACCTTGCGGCACACGGACCTGAACCGTGCGCGTCTACCAATTCCGCCATCTGGGCTTAAAAATTTGCGCTGAAGATTTACAGAAGGCGCGCAATTTAATTGTTAAAGGATACATTGTCAATGAAAAATAAAAAGAATATTCGTCTGCAGGACCCGTTTTTGGAGCGCGAGCGTGAGCAATATGAGTATCCGCTGCCCAGCCGCGAGTTCATTTTGCAGATACTTACCGAACAAGGTGCACCTGTGGCTGATGAAGAGTTACTGGAAATGTTGCACATCGATCATGAGGAAGAAGACCTGTTCTCGCGGCGTTTGCGCGCAATGGAGCGGGACGGCCAGATCATGCGCAATCGCAAGCGGGACATTTGCGTTGTGGATAAGCTCGACCTGGTCAAGGGCAAGGTGCAGGGCCATCCGGATGGATTCGGCTTTTTGATCCCGGAGGACGGCAGTCCCGACATGTTCCTCAGCGAGAAGGAAATGCATCAGGTGCTGCATGGCGATGTGGTGATGGTGCGGCAGAGCGGTGTCGACCGGCGCGGACGTCCCGAGGCGAAAATCGTCGAGGTATTGGAGCGTGCCAATAACCGTGTGGTCGGCCGCCTGTATGAAGAACACGGCATCAACTTCGTGGTGGCGGAAAATCGCCGTATCACCCAGGATATTCTGGTTGCACCCGGCGAATCGGGTGGAGCAAAGGCCGGGCAGGTAGTGATGCTTGAAATCATGCAACACCCTGATAAACACGCGCAGCCGATCGGTCGCATCGTCGAAGTATTGGGCAACTATGCCGACCCGGGCATGGAGATCGAGATTGCATTGCGCAAGCACGATCTGCCCCATGAATTCCCCAAGGATGTCGAACGCCAGGCCAAGGCGATCTCGCCCACGGTTGCCGCAGCGGATTGGGCCGGACGCGAAGACATTCGCAGCCTGCCGCTGGTGACCATAGATGGCGAAACCGCACGCGATTTTGACGATGCGGTGTATTGCGCGCCGGAAAAGGGCGGATTCCGCCTGGTGGTGGCGATCGCCGATGTCAGCCACTATGTACAGACCGGTGACGCGCTGGACCGCGAAGCGATCTTGCGCGGCAACTCGGTATATTTTCCGCGCCGCGTGATCCCGATGTTGCCGGAAGAATTGTCCAACGGCCTTTGTTCGCTTAATCCCCATGTGGACCGGCTGTGCATGGTGTGCGACATGCATATCAACAGCGGCGGCGAGATTGAAAAATATCGTTTCTACCCGTCGGTGATGCATTCGCAAGCCAGATTGACCTACAACCAGGTCGCCGAAATGCTGGCTGAACCGGATGGTGAGCTGGCCAGGAACAACGCGACCATCGTGCCGCATCTTGAACATCTCTATCAGTTGTTCAAGAAGCTGTTACAGGCGCGTGCCAAGCGCGGCGCAATCGACTTCGAAACGGTCGAAACGCAGATGATCTTTACCGACGATGGCAAGATCGAAAAGATCGTGCCGGTGGTGCGCAATGACGCCCACAAACTGATCGAGGAATGCATGCTGGCCGCCAACGTATGTGCGGCGGGCTACCTGCACGAGCAGGGGCATACCGTGCTGTACCGGATACACCAGGGACCGACACCGGAAAAGCTTGTAGCGTTGCGCGAATTCATGAAGGAATTCGGTCTGCAATTGACCGGCGAAGACGACCCGCAGGCCGCCGATTATTCCAAGTTGCTCAAGCGCATCAAAGGCCGCCCGGATGCCGGGCTGCTGCAAACCGTGATGCTGCGTTCCCTGCGCCAGGCCAAATACGATCCCGAGAACATCGGTCATTTCGGCCTGGGTTACGATGCATACACCCACTTTACCTCGCCGATACGCCGTTACCCGGACCTGCTGGTGCATCGCGCCATCAAGGCCGTACTGCAGGGCAAGAAATATACGCCTGCACAGAAGTGGGCAGAACTGGGCGCACATTGCTCGATGACCGAGCGCCGTGCGGACGACGCAACGCGCGATGTCGAGGCATGGCTGAAATGTTTCTACATGCGCGACCATCTGGGCAGCGTGTTCACCGGATCAGTCTCGTCGGTCACCAGCTTTGGCATGTTCGTGTCGCTGGATGATCTGTATGTCGAGGGGCTGGTGCATATCTCCGAGCTCGGCAAGGATTACTTTCAGTACGATGCAGCCAAACATCAATTGCTCGGCGAGCGTACCGGACAGCGTTATCGACTCGGCGATCGCGTGCAGGTACGCGTTGTGAAGGTGGACATGGAGAGCACCAAGATTGATTTCGTACTGCATGAGTTGATCGATACGGCCGGAGAAGGTCGTACCACGGGCAAGAAATCCGCATCCAAAAAACCCGCCAAGGGCAAGAGCAAGGAAAAGAAACGCCATGGCTGATCTGCGTCTGATCTACGGCTTTCACGCGGTCACCTCGCGCATCCGCCAGAATCCGGACGGTGTGCTGGAAGTCTATTTGCAGGCGCAACGCCAGGATCCGCGCATGCGTGACCTGATCAAGCTCGCCGAAAGCAGCGGTGTACGCGTTATACCGATAGAGGCGAAACGACTTGACGGCATGGCGGGCAACGCACGCCATCAGGGCGTGGCGGCACGTGTCGATGCCTCGCGCCGTGTACAGCATCTGGAAGATGTGCTGGATACGCTTGAAGAACCCCCGTTGCTGCTGGTACTGGACGGCGTGCAGGACCCGCATAATCTCGGCGCGTGCCTGCGCAGTGCCGATGCGTTTGGTGTGCACGCGGTGATCGCACCGAAAGACCGGGCGGTCGGCATTACTGCGACAGTGGAGAAAGTCGCCTGCGGTGCGGCGGAAACGGTTCCCTACATCACTGTCACCAACCTTGCGCGCACGCTGCGCGAACTTAAGGAGCGGGATATCTGGGTGGTCGGCGCGGCGGGCGATGCCGGGCAGGACCTGAATGGCTTCAAGCATGCCGGCGCATTGGCCTGGGTGCTGGGCGCGGAAGGCGAGGGCCTGCGCCGCTTGACCCGCGAGACCTGCGACGAACTGGTGCGCATACCGATGCTGGGCAGCGTGGAAAGCCTGAATGTTTCGGTCAGCACCGGGATCTGCCTGTTCGAGGCCAGACGGCAGCGCAAGGTTGGCGTCCGGCCGATATAGTCACACCGGCATTTCCTCCGGGCGTAGAATATCCCTGCGCTTGACACACCCTGTTACTTCCGGAAATCGCCAGGAGGGATGAGATGATATTCACAGATCGCGACGATGCTGCACAACAGCTGGCTGATGCACTCGCCCGGTATCGCGGGCTGAACCCGCTGGTGCTGGCCATTCCGCACGGTGCGGTGCCGATGGCAAAGATCATCGCACAGGCGCTGGGCGGCGAACTGGATGTGGTGCTGGTGCGCAAGCTGCGTGCGCCGGGCAATCCGGAATTTGCGATCGGTTCAGTGGATGAGACCGGCTGGACCTATCTCGGCGACTATGCAGGCCAGGTCGGGGGCAGTGCACAATACATCCAGGCAGAAAAGGAAGCGCAACTCAAGTTGATGCGCGAGCGGCGCGCCAGCTATACCCCGATACGTCCTCCGCACGACCCTGCGGGGCGCATCGTCATTGTGGTCGACGATGGCCTGGCCACCGGCTCCACGATGATCGCCGCGCTGCACGCATTGCGCGCCAAATCCCCGAAAAAGCTGATCTGCGCCGTACCTGTTGCACCGCCCGATACGCTGGCCAAGGTGGAGTCCTACGCCGACGAAGTTGTATGTTTGAGCGCGCCGCAGATGTTCCAGGCGGTGGGACAGTTTTATCGGTCTTTCCCGCAGGTGAGCGACGATGAAGTGATAGAGCTGTTGGGAGCGGTTTCGTAACGGTTACCGACGGGTGTATTTTTCGTGTTCGTTTTATCGGGTGAGTCCGGCGACTGACGTCCGGGACAATCCCGCTGCTTCAAGCCGCATCAGGACTTGAAGTGTACCGTCACTCGCAATCCCTGTTCCGGATGCATCGGCTGCATCTGCAATGTTGCGTCATGCACCTCGGCAATCCTTTTGACGATGGACAGCCCCAGGCCACTACCACTGGCTTGAGTGCCCAACGGGCGATAAAACCGTTCCAGCACCCTGGCCCGTTCCTGTTCCGGGATGCCCGGCCCGTTATCACTTACCGACAGACAGATATCCCCCGACTCATGAGTGATGCCAACCTGAACAGATGTTCCGGGTGCGGTATGTTGTATTGAATTGTCGAGCAAATTGCGCATCAGGATCCGCAGCAGTTCCGGATTGCCGCGTACCTTCGGCACGTTATTGGCATCGCCTGCCAGCAATTCGAGTTGCACACCTTTTTCCAGCGCGGTCGGCGCAAGCGCGGAAATGACCTCGGCGGCGATAACGTTGAGTTGGCAAGGCTTAGCCATACCATCGCCAAGCGTATCCACCCGCGCCAGCGTCAGCAACTGCTCGATCAGGTGGGCAGCCCGGTCACAGCCCAAAATCGCGTTATCGAGCGCATGAATTCGCTCTGCCTCTCCGGTAGCGGCACGCGCCACTTGTGCCTGTGCCTTGATTGCGGCCACCGGGGTGCGCAATTCATGGGCGGCGTCTGCGGTAAAGCGTCGCTCTTTTTGCATGGAGGCATCGATGCGGACGAACAGCCGGTTGAGTCGCTCGATCAGCGGCACCACTTCGCGTGGTGCAGAGGAAGCATCGAGTGCGGCAAGATTGTCCGGTTTGCGCTGTCCCACTTCACTGGCCAGTTTTTCCAGCGGGCGCAATCCATGCGTCACCGCAATCCACAGCAGCAATGCCAGCAACGGCAGTGAAAACCACAGCGGTTTCAGCAGGTTGCCCGCGATGCCATTCGCCAGCTTATCGCGCACTTTGCTGCGTTCTGCCACATGGATCAGATATTCACCGGAGTCATCCCAGGTACTGAATACGCGCCAGCGTGTTCCGTCGATGGTGTTATCGCTGAAACCGTGTTCGTTATTTGCCAGCGGTTGCTGCGGAGCATTGACGGAATACAGGCGCAGCCGGTTGCCTTTCTCCCAAATTTGAAACGCGACGCGGCGCGCATATTTGTGCAGCAGCGGGGTATGTTCGGTTTTCAACTCAGCGAGATCCTGGGATGTCTGGACAACCAGCAGCGCGGCAGTTTGCACCAGATGAGCATCCAGCACTTCGTCGAACTCTTCCCGCGCATCATAGTAGGTAAAGGCGGTCGTCCCTAGCCAGACCAGCGTGATTGCTGTCAATGCCAGTGCCAGCAGCCTTTGTTTGATCGAAGCTCGACGCCACATTTCAGGCAGCCTTGTCGCGCGGCATCAGGTAACCAACGCCGCGTATGGTTTCGACCAGTGCCGGGAAAAGCTTGCGGCGCAAATGATGGATATAGACTTCTACCGCATTGCTTTCGATCTCATCCCCCCAGGCGTAAAGCTGTTCTTCAAGCTGGGAGCGCGACAGTACTTTTCCCGCGTTGAGCATCAGGGCATGCAGCACCGAGAATTCCCTGGCCGAAAGCTCAACGGGTTTGTCCTGATACAGCACGCGATGGGCGGCGGCATCAAGTTGGACACCGGCAACCTGCAACAGGGGGTCGGGCTGGCCGCTGGCGCGGCGAATCAGCGCGCGCAAGCGTGCTGCCAGCTCACCCATGTCAAACGGCTTGACCAGATAGTCATCCGCGCCGGCATCCAGCCCCTTGATGCGGTCATCCACCGTATCCATTGCGGTCAGGATCAACACCGGTGTATGCATGTTTTTCTGCGCATTGCGGTTACGCAGACGGCGCAGCACCTCCAGCCCGGCAAGACGGGGCAGGCCCAGATCCAGTACCACCGCGGTATAGGGCTCGGTGGCGAGAGCCTGTTCTGCCGAAATGCCGTCTTGCATCCAGTCCACAGCGTAGCCAGATTGCTTCAAGCCAGCCTGAATCGCATCGCCCAACAGTGCGTCATCTTCGACCAACAGTACTCGCATGATCCACCCGTGAATAAAATGTCAATCAATCGTCATCGTGCTGCCGTGTTTGCATCGCATCTGCACCCGGCGTCATCAGGCCGGTAGCCGGATAATCAATCCAGAATGTCACGACAGCGACCAGCATTATGACACCCAGCCAGAGATATGAGCGGCGGATACCCTGATTCGGCCCGGCAGTCGGTGAAAGATTTTGTCCGGGTACCCGTTTCAAGCCGGTAATCATCGAACGCACCAGATTTTCGCGATGCAGTAAGCTGCTCACCACCACTCCGGCAATGTGGAACAGAACCACAGCCAGCATGGCATTGGACGTGAACTCGTGCAACTCTTCCAGCACATCGCCGCCGATATCCTGAAACAACATCACGCCGGTCACACCCGATGAGACGCCCAGCGCCAGCAGCAACCAGATTGCCACGCTCCCTGCCGGATTGTGCCCCATATAGTGCGCGGGCTTGCCTTTGAGCAGCGAGAGCAAATAATCCGCAATTTCGCGGGGCTTGAACAGGAAAGCGCGAAACCGTGCGTAGCGCGTACCGAAAAATCCCCACAGCAACCGGAATCCGAGCAGACCCAGCATGGTGTAGCCGAGCACCACATGGATATCGCGATAGCGTTCCGATTCCGAAGTCAGGTATGCCACAGCAAATGACAGCGCAAACAGCCAGTGAAAAACCCGCGTTGGTACGTCCCATACCAGGATACGTTGATTCATGATGAACTCCTTTTATAATGGCATTTTGATATTGCGTTCGCGAAAATCGCCGCGCTCCGCCTCTCTATGGCAAGCCGCGCAATTGGCGGGACTTTTCACTTGCGGACTTTTCCACACTGCCGGAGAGATCTCGTGGCTGTCGTGCTTGCTCCTGAACCATGAGGATTCGGTTATGCGCAAAGGTGCTGTCGAAGCGCTCCAGCGATTGGAGGCATTGCTCACCAGGAAATCGGTGATCTCCTTGCTGTCCCGGATTTCCAGCGAAGCATCCGAGCCGAAATGCTTGTTGAGTCCGGCCATGATCTTGCGCCATGATTCGGCCGGTAACAGCCCGGGTGCATAGGCGATGTGGCAACTGGAACATTCCTGCTGGAATTTTGCGTTGGTTTGCGCTGGCTGAACCGGTTTACCGCGGTTTTCGCCGCCATATTTTTTGCTGTATCCTTCGCCATACCGCTCGCCGGGTTTGTCAGCGTATCTTTCATCGCGATCATCTTCGGCGTGCGCGACAGATATCGTGATACCCATCGCCAGCAATATGACAGCAAAAATCTGTAAATAGAATTGATTGTGAATCGACATGACAGTTCTCCTAATTTTTTACGGTGAGCAGGTAGGTAAGCACATCGCCCCTCTCCTGTGCTGTGCAGGCACGTCCCAGCACATCGTTGCAATTGCGCTTGAACCATTTGTCCACTTTTTTCTGGCTGGTGAAGCGTTCCGCATTAGCGGACGGGGCGAGCGGTTTGATGGTTTTGCCAGTCTTGTCATGCTTTCCCGGCACGGCGGGATTGTCGGTGTGGCATGAACTGCAACTCCATTCGTTGCCGTGCTTGGTCTTGAAAAAACTTTCCCCGCGCGCAGCTGAGAATCCATGAACACCGGGCATGCCCGCCATTTCCTTCTGGATGGAAGCCAGTATATCGTCAGGGGTTTCCGCAAAAGCGGGTTGCATCGACAATCCGGCAACTGTCATGAGTGCCAGAACCGGGACATAAACTTTACGAATCATTTTTGATCTCCTCGATTTAACAGCAAGGTGTGCAAGATAGAAGGACAAACTTAAGGGATGCTTAAGCGAAAAATTAATTTCGGGAAAATAGCAGCAACGGATAAGGCCGCAGCGAGAGTGGATTGGATTTTGGTAACTGGCTTGGTTTCTTGGTACGAGGTGCAGACGGTGCCGTCCAAAACGCTGGGCGTACACGAAATGGTGTATAATTTTTTCAGACCGTTTCCTTTGCTGTGGCTTTGCATGTGCATGATATTTCCGACTCGCGGACCGGCTGTAACAGGGTGATTCGTACCCCATAAATTTTCAGATCGTTGAAATCGAGATCGTTTTGCATCACCAGAATGCCAATTCACAAAGAACCTGTTCCCATGGCCTTAAATTTCAAATCATACGATACTGAAAATTTCTACGATGAGTTGATCGATGCAGCCGGAGTCCCGCGACCCGGTGCCAGGATACTGGTCGAGCGCATCGAGTCTTTACCCGATGGTGATGTCCTTGCGCGACAGAAAGCAGCTGAAGCTGCGATGTACAATATGGGTATCACCTTCACCGTCTATGGCAGTGATGAGGGTACCGAAAAGATATTCCCGTTTGATATCGTGCCGCGCATCGTGGAAGCGCGTGACTGGGAATATATCGAACGTGGCCTGAAGCAGCGTATCCATGCCCTGAATCTGTTCCTGGACGACATCTATCACGATC
>JBBRFZ010000053.1:0-16946 GCA_038241165.1 Burkholderiales bacterium
GACCGCGTCGTGGTCTCATCGGCTGGAGCTGCAGATGGTTCAGCACACGCGTGAATGGGTGGTCTGGCAGTTTCCAAATAAGAATAAAAAAGCGACCGGATGGTCGCCTTTTTATCCGTCAGATAATGCCTACGGTTGTGATACCAGCTTGTAATTTTTGGGCACGGTAAATACGCTGTCGTGTACCGGTTCGATGCCGAGTTTCTTTACCTCGAAGGTTAACGACAATATCGGTTCGCCCGCGGCCTCTTTCATCATGTCATCAGCCTTCTTCTGTGCGAACATCCCGGTGAGGCCGGAGAGCAGGTCTCCAGCACTGCTAGGGGTGCCGGTGGATTTGTTTGTCGTTTCATTGGGCGATTCCTTGGGCGCGCACGCATTGCCTTCCATGTCCCAGGCAAGATGGGTCGATATCGGGTAACCCTTGACCTTTTCCATTTGCCGGCCTGCTTTAAGGAATGCCTTGAGGTCACCCGGCTTCATGGAATTGGCGAGATATGCGGAGATCAACCTGGTTGCATCGGCAGGCATGATTTCCCGCTTGCCGTTTTCGACAACAGCGCCGTTATAAGCCCGTGCATAACTCTGTTCTATTGCCAACGCATCCTGCATCGCGCCAGTCATCGGCGTCGTCCAGATATTCAGCTTCAGCGTGCTGGTGGATTTTCGTGCTGAATTGTCGCGCAGCATGACGACCCAGGAAGCCTGATATTCATCGGTGTCAAAACCATTGATGGTTTTTTTCTGGCCTGTGGATTTGACCGTGAAGCTGGTGTGCACTACCCGCATGGTGCAACGGGGTTCATGCTTTTCCTGCGGAGGCTTTTCGGCGGGCTGTTCCTGTTCGGCAGGCGGTTTGGCCGGCTTGATACACCCCCTCAGCGGACACTCGGTGTATTCCTCCTTTTCCGTATTTAGCGACCAATGCAGCTTGCGGTCGATACGCGTGATTTCCGTGTCGGATCGCAAGCCGGCCAGAAAGCTCGTGAAGGTGCCGGTACCCTTGAATGTCGATTCGTCGCGGCGCATGTTGGCGCGCACATAATGCCGGTCAGTGGTTTCGAAGGGGAAGAATCCCTTGATTCCGTTGCTGACGACCTGCTGCTCGATTACCGCAGTGCGGTTGAGTGGTGTGTTGTCGGCCTCAATGATGGCCGGTTTCGTGGCGCATCCGGCAATGCCGGCAGAAATCAGGATTATTCCAAGAAGATTGCGTAACATAGATGCCTCCACATTGATCCCCGGATTCGTATTATAGATAGAGTTAATGGCTCCGGTTCGGTATTTGCATTAAAAATATACGCCCGTTTGTGTATATGCTTCCATGGCGAAAGCAGTATACAGAGCGTCACTTGCAATATGAATGTGAGTGCCGCAGGGTGCCGCTCGCCGACAAATTCAGATTAAGAATCGATTCCTTCCATGCTTGTCTGGATTGTCACACTCCGGGATTAAACTTACGGCTACAGGAATCAACAAAAACCGTTTTACGGCGCAAAGTGATAGCGGAGTTGAAACCACCAACATGGCCGGCTGAACGACTGTTTACATGTGGTAAAAGGGAAGACAGAGATGAACGACATGCAATTATCGTGGAAAGACAGCATCTATCTGCAGCGCGAGCAGCTTGCCCGTCTGCTGCGGGAGCCGATTGCGCGACTGGCCGGGAAATGCGTGCCGGCATGGGGCGACCGTGAACGGTTGAATGCAGTTCTGCTGGATGGCTTCGCCGACATCCCGCACTGTACTTACCTGTACTGCGTGGGTACGGATGGGGTACAGATCTGTGACAACATAGAGCGGGACGGGCGTCTGCCGGAGCACTTCGGGCGCGACCGCTCCCAGCGACCCTACATGAAGGAGGCCGTTCCGAGCTGGGGATTTCTGCTGTCGGATGCCTATATCAGTCTGATGTATGGCAGGCCATCGCTCACTGCACTGCAGGTTGTAGACGCGAATTCCCGGGTATTGGGATATCTCGGTGCCGATTTCGACCTGCGCAATCTGCCGGTGACTGCAGAGCTTTATGAAGAGCCGGCTGCTTGGCGGCAGGTCAGGGGTGACCCGGTGATCAGGAACGCCGTCATGTATCAAAGCCGCGTCGAAAGCCAGATGGACAGCCATCTGGAACAGACCCTGTCAATACTGGAGGAACTGCTGACCAAACGGGGCGTATTCCAGTGTTCGATCCACTTCTCAAGCAGCCAGGTGACGATCTGGACAGTGGACGATCCGTTCCGCTATCGCATGCTGGATGACGAGGCCCTGAGCGATCCGGATATCTGTCTCGTTTATCCGCCCCGGCCTTATCCATCCGATGCTGTCATACCCGCGCAAGCCATCGCACGCATACTTGCAACCCTGCGCGAAATGCGCATGGCAGACGAGAACATCTATTTGCGCGTATCCACCATCAATCTTTTCAACGGCATGATCAGCCTGACTTTCTCATGCGACGGCACCCACTACATGCTCTACGATGAATTCCTCGGCAAGGGCCCGCAATCCTGGTTCGGAACAGCCGCATGAAATGCATTCTTTAAATCGGTTATTGGCCATTCACATCATGAAATCCTGGTGTGGATTTCAACGCAACCGGCACAGGGCTGCCATACGAACTTGTTGACGCTCAGCATAAACTGACAAACCGGGGTGCAATCTGCAGAAGGTATAATGCGCACCTTTGTCGAAGTTATGGTTCAACCATTATCTTTCTGGAGTTGTCTTGTTCAAGTTCATAGGTTTCATAGCAGGTTACTATTTTTTCGGATTCTTCGGGGCGCTGTTCGGGCTGTTCGCCGGTTCATTCTTCGACCGCATGATGGCGTATGGCCCCGGCGGGGTGAACCCGTTGCAGAATGCGATGCGCCAGGCGGTGTTTCTCGAGACGGTGTTCATCTCGATGGGCAAGCTGGCCAAGGCCGACGGGCATGTTTCCCAGGACGAGATCAACCACGTCGAGCTGTTCATGCAAAAACTGGGCATGACCGAGACACATCGCCAGCAGGCGATCGCATTGTTCAGACAGGGAGCCGACCCCGCTTTTGATATCGGCCCGACCTACGACAGATTCATCTCCGTTTGCGGAAACACCCGGCATTTGAAGCAGGTGTTGCTGGTCTACCTGATCGTGATGGCGCTGGCAGACGGACATTTCCATCCGTCTGAAGAGGCGCTGCTCGCCGGTATCGCCAATCGCCTCGGCTATGACCAGGCTGCGTTCAGGCAGCTGCTGGACATGGTGCAGAATCAATCCCACTTCGCCGGCGGGCAGGCTGACTCGGCTTCGGCACTGGACGATGCATACAAGGCGTTGGGCGTCACCAAAGACAGTAGCGATGTGGAGATCAAGCGCGCCTACCGCAAGCTGATGAGCCAATACCATCCGGACAAACTGATCGGGCAGGGTGTACCGGAAGACATGATCGCGATGGCGACCGAGCAGGCAAAAGAGATACAGCTGGCCCACGATCTGATCAAGAGGCACAGAAACATTTAAGTTGAAAGTGCTTCCGCGCTTCGCCACGGCGGGAGCGGGGGCAACGTCATCCATGAAATCAACGATAACCCGTAGCACATTGCTAAACTGACCGCGCAAACCAAATCGGCCTGGTAACGGGCAAATAAAAAGACACCCGAGGGTGTCTTTTTTTCAGATGCGAGTCAGATATTACTCGATCTTGGCCTTGCTGCGCAGGTCGGCAACAAAGTCCTTGATGGATTGCTGTTGCATGCGCTGCAGAAGTTGCGGCTTGAGTTCATCGAATGTGGGCACTTTCAGGTTGCGCACGTCATCCAGCTTGATGATATGCCAGCCGAATGGTGATTGAACCGGTACTTTGGTGTATGCGCCCTTTTTCAGGGCTATCATGGCTTTGGAAAAAGGTGCCACGAAATTGCTCGGTACGGCCCAGTCGAGCTCGCCGCCGTGTGCTGCGGAGCCGGCATCCTTGGACTTGTCTTTTGCGATCTTTGCGAAGTCAGCCTTCTTGCCGAGCTGCGCGATGATGGACTTGGCCTCGGCTTCGGTATCGACCAGGATGTGGCTCGCCTTGTATTCCTTGGTGCCGAGATGGGTTTTCAGTTTGTCATATTCCTGCTTCAACTGGTCGTCGCTGATCGGGTGTTTCTTTGCGTAGTCCTGCACAAATGCATTGACCAGCACCGATTCCCTGGCCAGTTTGGTTTGCTCGATGACTTCGGGATCCTTGTTTATGCCGGCCTTTTCTGCTGCCTGCGACAGGACTTCGAGGTTGATCATGTTATCGAGCACCGCCTTTTGCAGCTCCGGGGTGTCCTGCTGCCCCTGTTCGGTAGCGATCTTGATCCGCATGTCCACCATCGATTGCGGAATCGCAACGCCGTTGACCGTGGCCGCCGATTTGTCTTCGGCAAATGCGGGGTTAACCAGCAGCGTGCCCAATAATGCCAATACTGTAAATGTTCCACTTTTCAACATGCTGTGTCCTTTTCAATAAAAATGTTTAAATCGACAGTTAAATCTCGTCGGGCGTATTCGCCTGTATGGTGAGCGCGTGTATTTCGCGCTTCATTAGCTCTCCCAAAGCGGAATATATCATACGGTGACGTGCAACCGTGTTCTTGCCGGCAAACCGGGGCGAGACGATACGCAGCACATAATGCCCGCCCCCGTCGCGTGCGCCGGCATGTCCTGCGTGCTTGTGGCTTTCGTTTATGATCTCGAGCTGCACCGGTTCAAGCGGGGCGAGGCGGGAGCGTATTTGCATCTCGCGGCTATTCATGGTGCAGGGTCATTGCGGAAAGGTTTTCTTGAACGGCTGTACACGAACTTCCGCATATACCCCTGCAGCCACATAGGGGTCGGCATTTGCCCAGTCTTGTGCAACAGCCAGCGTGGCAAAATCGGCCACGATCAGGCTGCCGGTAAATCCCGCCGCGCCCGGTTCCAGGGCATCCACTGCGGGGAAAGGTCCGGCCAGCAGCAGGCGCCCCCGGCTTTGCAGTTCCTGCAGGCGAACAACATGCGCGGGACGAGCCGCGATGCGCTTGTCCAGGCTATTCGGTACGTCCTGCCCGATGATTGCGTACCACATCTATGCATTCTCCATCAGTTGTTTTCCTTCTTCTCATCGATATATTTGGCCAGCCAGGCACCCTGTGCCAGGATGAACACCACCATCAAACTGGTAAAACCGAACAGCTTGAAATTTACCCAGCTATCTGTCGAAAAATTGTAAGCCACATACAGGTTTATAAAACCAAGCACGGCAAAGAACAGACTCCAGACCAGGTTGAGGCGATTCCAGACATGCAAGGGCAGGGCTATTTTCTCATGCAGTAATGAGCGCATCAGGTTTTTTCTGAAGAGCAAATTCGAAAATAGCAGGATGATGGAAAATAACCAGTACAGCGCAGTGGGTTTCAACTTGATGTAACTTTCATTATGCAGCAGCAGGGTTGCGCCACCGAACACACTGACGATACCAAAGGTCACCCATAGCATCATGTCGACTTTGCCATGCCGGTATTTGGTCCAGATGATCTGGAGAATAGTCGCACCAATCGCCACCGCAGTGGCGACGAAGATACCCTGAAACTTGAAAGCGACAAAGAACAGGAGGACGGGAAACAGATCGAATAGCAGTTTCATTGTGATAGCGGAAGCGGTTAGTGTTTTTCCAGCACGAGCGAGGCTGAATTCATGCAATAGCGCATTCCGGTGGGTTGCGGACCGTCAGGGAATATATGTCCAAGGTGCGCGCCACATTGTGCGCAGCATGCTTCAACACGTTTCATGCCGTGGCTGGTATCGGTTTTTGATACCACGTTTTCGGTCTTGTAAGGTTGCCAGAAACTCGGCCATCCGCTTGCGGATTCGAATTTTGTTGCGGAATCAAACAAGGCGCTGCTGCAACATGCACAACGGTAGATTCCCGCATCATGGCAATTCCAGTACTTGCCCGTGAATGGCGGCTCCGTGCCACACTGGCGACACACCCGGTACTGCTCGGGTGTGAGTTCTTTGCGCCATTCGGCATCGGATTTTTCGACTGGTTTATCCATAATATTTTTTACAGCACTTCTCCGGCGAAATCCGCCAGCCTGGACCGTTCACCACGCATCAGCGTAACGTGCCCGCCGTGTGGCCAGCCTTTGAACCGGTCCACAACATAGGTCAGGCCGGAACTGCCTTCGGTGAGATAGGGTGTATCGATCTGGGCGATATTACCCATGCACACCACCTTGGTGCCGGGACCCGCCCGGGTGACCAGCGTTTTCATTTGTTTGGGCGTCAGGTTTTGTGCCTCGTCTATGATTACATATTTATTGAGAAAAGTGCGCCCGCGCATGAAATTAAGGGACTTGACCTTTACCCGTGAGCGGATCAGGTCGCGCGTGGCGGCACGACCCCAGTCCCCACCCTCGTCGTCGGGTTTGTTCAGCACATCGAGATTATCTTCAAGTGCGCCCATCCATGGCGTCATCTTCTCTTCTTCGGTGCCGGGCAAAAAGCCGATGTCTTCGCCGACCGGAACCGTGACACGGGTGATGATGATTTCTGAATACAGCTTGGTTTCCAGCGTCTGCAGCAGTCCGGCAGCCAAGGTCAGCAGTGTTTTACCTGTTCCCGCCTGGCCCAGCAACGTAACGAAATCGATCTCGGGGTTCATCAGCAGATTGAGCACGAAGTTCTGTTCACGATTGCGCGCAGTGATACCCCAGATATTGTTTTTGCTGTGGGTGTAATCGATCAGGGTGCAAAGCTGGGCGGTCTGTTCGTTCTGCTCAAGCACGATGGCATAGAACGGCGTGGCCCCGCTTTCCTGATAGATGAACTGGTTGACGAAAAATGCCGCGCACAGCGGGCCGTATATCTGGTAATAGGTGCGGCCGTCTTTTTGCCACGACTTCATGTCCTTGCTATGCTTGTCCCAGAAATCGTCTGGCAGGGGCAGCACGCCGGTATAAAGCAGGTCGCTGTCTTCCAGTACCTTGTCGTTGAAATAGTCCTGCGCTTCGAGTCCCAACGCGCGGGCCTTGATGCGCATGTTGATGTCCTTGCTGACCAGAATCACCGGGCGCTCGGGCTGTTCCTTTTGCAGTCCGATGACGACGCCGAGAATCGCGTTGTCCGCTTTGCCCAGCTCCAGATTTTCAGGCAATACGTATTTGACGAAACTGGTTTGCAGATACAGGCGCCCGGTGCAGTTTTTATGCGCAGCCGATTCGAGTGCGATGCCTTCCTCTATCTTGTGCGGTGCATCACTGACGATCTGATCCAGAAAGCGACTGGCCTGGCGCGCATTTCTGGCGACTTCGGTCATGCCCTTTTTCTTGTTGTCCAATTCCTCCAGCACGAACATCGGCAGGCATATATCGTGTTCCTCGAAGCGAAACAGGCTGGTCGGATCGTGCAACAGCACGTTGGTGTCCAGCACGAACAGCTTGATGTCGGTATCCTTTGCCGCTTTGGTGATTTTGCTGCGAGGGGTTGGGGACATTAGGTTCCTTTAGTTGAGGGTTGTTACGAAATCAAGCACTTCCTGCGCATGCCCGTCGGCTTTCAGTCCGCGCCATTCCCGGCGCAGTATGCCATCTTTGTCGAACACAAAAGTGCTGCGCTCGATACCGCGCACCTGCTTGCCATACATGTTCTTCTGCTTGATCACGCCGAATAGATTGCATGCTGTCTCTTCGGTATCCGATAACAGCTCGAATGGCAGGGTGAACCTGGCTTTGAAATTTTCATGCGACTTGATGCTGTCGCGCGAAATACCGGCGACCTCGCAATCGGCTTTATGGAATTCCGCGTACAAATCGCGAAACTGCAGCGCCTCGGTGGTACAGCCCGGTGTATTGTCCTTGGGGTAAAAATAAATCACCAGATGCTTGCCGCGTGCGCCGGACAGTGTGAAGGTCTGATTGCCCGTGGATGGGAGGGTAAAGTCTGCAATAGTGTTTTCTGACATGTGTGAACCTGCTAAAGAGGGTGACATTCTTGTCAAAAAACGCACTAAAGGCAAGCATCATCGTACCCTCGTCAAACTATCGCGGTTGTGCTACGGTTGCAGCCCGCTTTACCAAAACCCCCTTTTAACAAGGTTGATCGTTATGACGGATGCAGATTACATGCGCCTCGCACTGGAATTGGCAAGATTGGCGCAAAATGCCGGCGAGGTGCCGGTGGGGGCGCTGGTGGTCAGGGATGGAGAGATCATCGGTCGTGGTTTCAATGCCCCGGTTTCGCGCCACGACCCGTCTGCCCATGCGGAGATGATGGCATTGCGTGATGCCGCCCGGAACACCGGCAATTACCGGCTGGTCGGCTGCGAATTGTTTGTCACGCTGGAACCCTGCCTGATGTGCGCCGGAGCAATCATGCACGCGCGTATCGCGCGGCTGGTGTATGGCGCCAGCGACCCCAAGACCGGCGCGTGTGGCAGCGTGTTGAACGTGTTTGACGAACCCCGTCTCAACCATCATGCCGATGTGGCGGGGGGCGTACTGGCGGATGATTGTGGTTTGATGCTCAGCGACTTTTTTGCGCTGCGTCGCGCGCAACAGAAGGTTATATGAAAATCATTGTCCTTATTTCCGCTCAGGAGCTTGAATTGCTGGATGACACGGGCAAGCTGCTGCGCCGCTATGCGGTTTCAAGTTCCGGAAAAGGTGTGGGCGAGCTGCGCGGCAGTTTTCTTACACCGCGCGGCAAGCACATCATTCGGGCCAAAATCGGCGCCGGGCAGCCGGTAAACACTGTGTTCACGGGTCGCCGAAGCACCGGAGAAGTCTACACACCGGCGCTGGGCGCGCAGTTCCCGGATCGCGACTGGATATTGACGCGTATCCTGTGGCTGTCGGGTTGCGAAGCGGGCTTTAATCGCCTGGGCGAATGCGATACCATGAGCCGCTATATTTATATCCACGGCACACCGGATGCAGTGCCGCTGGGCATACCCGATTCGCACGGTTGCATACGGATGCGCAACGCAGATATGGTCGAACTGTTCGATCTGGTGCCGGCAGGGACCGCAGTTGAAATCATCGGGTGATTTTCCTGCGGGATAACGTCAGGGGGAATGCAAGCATGGGTAATCCATTTACCGTCAGTCTGGTTTCCTGGCATGACGGCGAGCCATTGCTGAAATCTGTCCGCGAGGCGGTGTTCATACGCGAGCAGGGCGTTCCCGCCGAACTGGAATGGGATGGTCTGGATGTGGGCGCCCGGCATGCACTGGCGCTGAGCCATCAGGGAGATGCCGTCGGTTGCGGGCGGATGTTTGCCAATGGTCATGTCGGGCGCATTTCGGTGTTGCGGCAGTGGCGCAAACAAAAGGTCGGCACCGCGATCATGGAGGCCCTGCTCGACTATGCGCAGGCGCACGGTTACAAGCAGGTGGATGTGGATGCGCAGACTCACGCCGTACCGTTCTATCACAGCTTTGGATTTGCCGAGCAGGGCAAGCAATTCATGGATGCCGGTTTGCCGCACATCAAGATGACCATGCAGCTGTCGGCCCGGTGATTACTTGCGCTGTGCCGTCATTTCGCTGTAGAAGCGTTTGTCGGCCTGTAACGGAGCGGGATAGTCGTCGAACCGGTCGCCCATTTCCCTGTCCAGCAGGTTGATCCTGTCATGCGGCGAAGGGTGAGTCTTGAACATCAGCGCCAGCGACGAATCGTGCGGATTGATTGAATCGAGCATCTGCAGCACCGCGGGCAGGCCATAGGGATCATATCCGGCACGGGTTGCGATCACGATGCCCATCCGGTCGGCCTCGAACTCGTCGTCCTTGTCCAGTCCGCGCGCATACACTTCCGTCCCTGCCTTGATGGCCTTGTCCAGCACAGCGGAGTTGCCATTGTCCTTGAGTGCCTCCCCGGCGATTTCACCGGCGATGTCGATGTGTGCCGCTTTCTGCAGTGCAGCGAGATGATGTTTGCGCAACACGTGGACCATTTCATGCGCCAGCACACCGGCCAGTTCGGATTCGCTGTTCAGTCTCTGCAACAGGCCATTGGTGATGAAAATGGTGCCGCCCGGCGTGGCAAACGCATTGATGTCGGAGCTGTCCAGTACGCCGAATTGCCAGGGCAGATCGGGACGTTCGGTTTGCAGGCTCAGCCAGCGCCCCACTTTATTGACGTAGCGCTGTACCCGGATGTCCGGCAGCAGCGGCGCGGCACCGAGTATATTCTCGGCGATGCCGTGGCCGATCCGGATTTCTTCCGGCTGGTCTATGGTTTTGCGTGATTGCTGCACTTTCTGGACGATGCTGATCGCTTTCTGAAAGTCAAAGTCGAACGCATGAACCGGAAGCGGGATCAGCAGGCCGAGGGCGAAAGTTAACAATGTGCGGTTGAACATGGCTGCGCTCTTCGATTCAGGGATTGCCGCCGGACGGCAAATAATCAAGCTGTCGTGCTTTAAGTTTGGCATCGTGCGCAAATTTTTCGGCACTCGCCTTGTTTGCCGCATACTTTTGCAGTTTCTCGAATTCGACCGGATTCGGCTGCGCATTCCTCAGGTCTTCTTCCGACAGTCCGCGCACACCGGTCGCCACGGTGATCCCGCTGCTGCCGGAGCGGCCCACATTGATCAGGCTTTGCAGGCCAGTGTCCCCGCGCTTTTCGGCGGTGCTGTCGCTGCGCAAACTGAGCATCCTGACCCAGCCTTTGCCTTTGCTGCTGCTGATATTGACCCAGCCGCCACGGCGCGACAAAACCTCCACGCTGGATTTGTCGTTCAGTGTCGCGACAGTTTTCGCATCACTGAAAGGCTGCTGCTTGATCTCGGTGCTGCGCACGGTAAATGCGACCTGGGCGGCGCTGGCTGTAACTGTAAGTGAGGCGAAAATTACAAGGATGTATAGATATCTCATGTGCTGACACCGGGGGTAAATAATTCGACTTCCTGCAAGCGGCCTTTGACTTTATAAGATCCGGTCGGTTTAAAGTCAAATGCATTTGCGCAATGCGCGACGGTGTCGCTGGAAACCAGTATTCTCGCCACACCCTTGGTCAGTCCTTCGATGCGGCTGGAAAGATTCACCGTGTCTCCGATCGCGGTGTAATCCATGCGGGTATCCGAGCCAAGGAAACCGACTACTGCTTTGCCGGTATGGATGCCAATACCGACGTCGAAATCCTTGCCGTCCCCGCCCAACTCGATTTTGAAACGCAGCAGAGACTGCTCCATCTCCAGTGCTGCCGCCACCGCATGTTCGGCATGCTGCCTGTCGTCCTGCGGCGCACCCCAGAATGCCATGATCGCGTCGCCGATGAACTTGTCCAGTGTGCCGCCGTGACGAAAGATGATTTCCACCTGCAGGCTGAAGTAGCGGTTCAGTAGGCTGACGATTTCCTCGGGCGAGCGCTTTTCCGACAGGGTGGTGAAGCCGCGTATGTCTGAAAACAGCACGGTTATCTCGCGCGCCTGGCCGCTTAACGACTGCGGTGTTTCTCCCTGCGCGACCAGAGAATCGACCACGCGGGGATCGAGAAAGCGGTTAAAGATGCGCACCGTCTGCTCGCGGGATTTCTTCTCGCGCAGATATTCGCCCAGCGCGGCAGCAAAATAGAATCCCCAGCCGAACAGCAGCGGTGTCACCAGCGCGACGCTGTAAAGCCGGGTCATTGCGAAGTATTGCGCACCCAGCAGCGCAATGCTCAAAAGCACCAGCACCCCGCCTATCCTGAATACATCGAGGCGGCGCCGGACAAACAGCGGCCACTGGATGGCGATCAGCAGCAATGCGCACAACGGAGAGGTATAGGAAGGTGCGGCATGCAGGTAACGCTGGTTCTTCAGGTTGTCCAGTGCGGTGGCCAGGATCTCCACGCCGGGATACTGGCTGGATACGGGCGTGGCGCGGATGTCGTGCAAACCCGAGGCGGTGGTGCCGATGACGACGATCTTCCCGGTCAGTTCATGCGTGTCGCGCAGCGGCTTCAGGCGCGACTGGTCGGCGTATAAATCGGCATAGGAGATGCGCTTGAAAGAATGGCTGTCGCCGCGCCAGTGCAGGCTGATGTCTGGTTGGGACGGAATCGGGTAACCGAGATCGCGCATCACGCGTGCCGGCAGGGACTCCAGTTGCCACCCGGAAATATTGCGGTGCAATTCATAACGCCGCGTGACGCCGTCTGCATCTTCAATCAAATTAACCAGTCCGACACGCCACGATTCGGGTGCTATGGCCTGTGGCGGCAGCAAAATGGCACGCGCGTCGGGATCGGCGCCGGCGCTATGGGGTATGTCGATGACGCGTGAAATTGCGGACAGGGGAACCCCGCCGCTCTGGTTTCCTTCCAGTTGCAGCATCGGAAAATAAACGTTGTGCAGCTTGTGCAGTACTTCGTTGAAATACTGGTCGCTTTCGGGGCGATAGCGGTCCGGTTCGCTGAACAGGATATCGAACACGATGGCACGCGGCTGTTGCCGCTCTATGCCTTGCAGCAGTTCGGCATGCACAGCGCGCGGCCACGGCCAGCTTCCGGCTGTGTCTTGCATTGCGGCGAGGCTGGCTTCGTCTATATCGACGATCACGATGTCAGGGTCGGGGCTGAGTTGCCTGGCGACATGACGCGCAACAAAATCGCTGAGGCGGTTATCGAGGGTACCGAACAGGTTCAGCCACATGCTGTTGAGTGCGATGAACAAGACCGTCACCAGGCCAATCAGATGGATGCGGGAGGGAGGCGAGCCGGACTTGTTCATGGGGTTGTAAAATTCGGACCCGGATTAACTGTCTGGCACGAAAGTGCTACTCAAGCACCGGGCAGCGGATAAGGCAACGGCATGAACTTCAAAGTCCCACCATGCAGGGATTGCCAATGCACTGCCTGCGTATCGCGGGTGCTTACCTGCACCGTTGCCAGCACGTCATGACCGCCGCCGGGCGCGGGCGCGGCGTTGACGATCATGCCGCAGGCCTGACCTTCCATCTCGGCGCTGAACAACTCATCGCCTGCCCGGGGCGTGTCGCTGCCGTCGAGATGCGCCAGATACATGCGGCGTTTAAGTTTACCGAGATACTGCATGCGCGCGACTATTTCCTGTCCCGGATAGCAGCCCTTGTTGAAGTTCACTCCGCCGAGGAGTTCGAGATTGACCATTTGTGCGACGAACTGTTCCTGGGTTTGCGGCAGGATCACCGGAATGCCGGAACGAATATTGAGCCAGTCCCAGCTTGCACTGCCGACCGGTTGTGCGCGTTGGCCGAGCGCCGTCCACAGCGAAGCGGCGTCAGATGCCGGGGTGCTGACCAGAAAACGCGTATCGCTGATTTTGATCACGCTGCCGCGTGTGCTGCTGATGACGCCGAGCGGCTGTTCAGGTAGTTCGTCGAATTGAGTGCGCAGAATCTCCTGTGCTTCCGCGCCGGAAAGACCCAGCGCAATGATCTCGTCGCCGACATTGGTGATTTTGACTTTGGCTCGCAGCACATACATGCCGAGTTTCTTGCGCAACGGTTCGCATAGTACGCGCGGCAGTTGCAGCAGATAGTCGTCGCCATCGCGCCAGATCAGCAGGGTGGCCAGCATCCTACCCTTCGCGGTATTGAAGCTGCTGAGTTGTGCGCGGGTGGCGCTGACTTCGCGGATATCGTTGCTCAGCAGATTTTGCAGAAATGATTGCGATTCCTCGCCGGATACGCGCAACGTGCCAAACTGGCTCAAGTCACACAGCACGGTATCGTGGGCCGTCGCGTCCAGCTCAATGGCGGTGTCGCCAAAACGTTGTACTGTGTCGGCGGCTATGGTTGCGCCGTTGCGGGTGAGGAAATCGTGCCAGTCTGGATTCATGTTTTTTTGCCGGAAGATGCTTTAAATAACCAGATTGCAGTGTTGTTCAATGTCCGTGCCGTGTCAACCTTGGCAATGACGAGTTTGCGCGATTCCGCTAAACTGGATGCCATGAGAGTCTTGCTGGTTTCCCTGCTGGTTGTTCTGCTTTCCGCCTGCAGTGGCGGATTGTGGAACAATCCTTATCCGGCATCGGACCATGGCAAGTCCATTTTCTATTCCGCGTTCACCGAACGCCCCAAACATCTTGATCCCGCGCAGGCATACAGCGAGAACGAGTATGTTTTTCTGGCGCAGATTTATGCGCCGCCGTTGCAGTACCATTATCTGAAACGCCCATATCAGTTGGTACCGCTGGCGGCGGCAAAGATGCCGACGGTGCGATATCTGGACAAGCTTCACCGGCCGCTGCCGGATACTGCGCCCGCAAAAGAAATTGCCTACAGTGTTTACGAGATACATATCAAACCCGGCATGCATTACCAGCCCCATCCGGCGTTCGCGCGCGATATGCAGGGCAAGCCTGAGTACGACCATCTCACGACCGACGATTTGCGGGATATCCATGCATTGAGCGACTTCCCGCACACGGGGACACGCACCGTCACGGCGGGGGATTATGCCTACCAGATCAAGCGTCTTGCCGATCCGCTGTTGCATCAGCCGATTTTCGGGGTAATGAGCGAATACATCGTCGGTTTCAAAGAATACGCCGCGACGCTGCGGCAGGCAGTGAAGCAGCATCCCGGCGCGTTTCTCGACCTGAACAAGTATCCTTTGCGGGGCGTGCAGGTGGTTGACGAGCACACTTATCGTATCGAGATACACAGGAAGTACCCCCAGTTCGAATACTGGCTGGCGATGCCGTTCTTCGCGCCGATGCCGCCCGAGGCCGAACGGTTCTACGCGCAACCGGGCATGCGCGAACGCAACCTGACCCTGGATTGGTGGCCGGTGGGCAGCGGGCCGTATTACCTGTCCGAGAACAATCCCAACCAGCGCATGGTGCTGATGCGTAATCCGTACTATGACAGCGAGACCTATCCGAGCGAAGGTGAACCCGGTGATGCGGCAGCCGGGTTGCTCAGGGATGCGGGCAAGCGTTTGCCGTTGATCGACGAAATCGTGTTCACGCTGGAAAAGGAAACCATACCTTACTGGAACAAGTTCCTGCAGGGCTATTACGACGTTTCGGGCATCAGTTCGGACAGCTTCGACCAGGCGGTGCAGGTGAACGTAGGCGGTGAAGCGAGCGTGACCGACGCGATGAAGGCGCAGGGCATCAAGCTGACCACAGCTGTGGCGACCTCGACCATGTATACCGGATTCAACTGGCTCGATCCGGTGGTGGGTGGCGGCGGTTGCGACACGTTACTCCCCGCAAGGGGGAGGCCAACGGGTTCCCCGCTGCTACGCAGCGACCCTCTCGCACTGGCGAAGCCAGCAGATTGCGGGAGCTGCCGCCAATCTGCCCCAACTGTGAAAGGAAATGATGCACAGACCTGTAGGGGTAGATACGAACGGGCGCGCAAGCTGCGGCAGGCGATTTCGATCGCGGTGGACTTTGAAGAGTTCATCTCGATTTTTGCGAACGGGCGCGGCATCGTGGCCCAGTCGCCGATCCCGCCGGGTATCTTTGGCTACCGCCCGAGCGAGGCGGGCATCGATCACTATGTATACGACTGGGTGGATGGGGCGCCGAAACGCAAGCCCATCGAAGTAGCCCGACAACTGCTGGCCGAAGCCGGTTATCCGAACGGCGTGGATGCGAAGACAGGACAGCCGCTGGTGATCAATCTGGATACTACCTCGGGCGGGGTTGGAGACAAAGCGCGGCTCGACTGGATGCGCAAGCAATTCGCCAAGATCAACGTGCAACTGGTGGCGCGCAGCACCGACTACAACCGTTTCCAGGACAAGATACGCAAGGGCGATACGCAGATGTTCTACTGGGGCTGGAATGCCGACTATCCCGATCCGGAAAACTTTCTGTTTCTGCTGACCAGCGCACAGGCCAAGGTGGGCAAGGGGGGCGAGAACGCCGCGAATTACAGCAATCCGGAATATGACAGATTGTTCAATCAGATGAAAAACATGGAAAACAGTCCGGCGCGGCAGGCAATCATTGATCGCATGCTGGAAATCCTGCACCGTGACTCACCCTGGCAGTGGGGCTACCATCCGAAAGATTATGTGTTGCAGCAAAGCTGGGTGAGCAACGTCAAAGCAAACGTGATGGCAAACAACAAGATCAAATATTGGCGCATCGATACGAAGCTGCGCGATAAGTTGCGCCACGAATGGAACCAGCCTGTGCGCTGGCCGCTATGGCTGGCTGCCACGGCAGTGTTGTTGTTTGGTTTCTGGCTGTGGCGCATGCTGCGTCAACGCGATGAGGCAAAATGAGCCTGTTCCAGTGGAGGAAGGTTTTATATCCGACCAACAGGCCGACACCACGCCGACTTGCCCGGCAGCGGTGTCGGCCGGAAATTATTTGTGGCGATAACGGTAAGCGAGAGTCCATGCCCCCGCTGTAAGCAGCCAGGCAATGACCTTGTAGACGGTTGCATTGAATACCAGCACATCCATTTGCAGCAACACCGAGAATGCGGTGATATTGAAAGCCACTATGGAAAAAAGAATGAAGAACGGATATGGCAGGAACTTGTTCATTGATGGCAATTCTTCATGTGTAATCGAGAGTGGCAAGCGTGAAGTCCGGCCTGCCGGCCCTACCCGAAATTCATCCGGCGCCAGGATGGTTGGCGCACGCTGCCTTTACCAGAAAACTCGCCACCTTGAGGTGGCGTGAGTTGTCCTGCCGGCGAAGTTGGTTACTTGTTTTCCTGTGTAGGTTCGGGTGTGTTCATCAGGTTGCCTGCGGCCCACCCTACAACGACGATACTTGTGAATACGCAAACAATTCCAAGCGCATGACCGAACACAAACCCACCCAGCAGCCACAAAACCACCGCAATGAATACCGCTATAACAAGCAAACGAACTTTGGAATCCATATTGAACCTTTCGAATAAAATATATGCTTGGAGCAGCTTATTGCCCGCGCCGGGCGAATAATAGCTCAATGCCCGGAAAAAAGGTGGCAGTAAAGCAAAAAAATGGCAGTGAAAGACCAGTTGTTTCAAGATGTACGC
>JBBRFZ010000054.1:0-16918 GCA_038241165.1 Burkholderiales bacterium
TTTGAGATACAAAGTCACGCGAACGGACAGTTCTACATCAAAGTGAGCAGTGAGCAGCCTGTCAATGATCCTTTTGTCAGTCTGCTGGTTCAATTGACCTGGTCTGCCGGCAAACTGTCGCGCGAATATACATTCCTGCTGGATCCACCCGGTTATGTGCCGGTCCAGCCAGCCCCGGTTGCAGTCCATACTGTTGCGCCGCAAGTACAAGCGTCAGTTCCCGCTGCATCTGCCGTAACCGCCGCGCCCAATGAAACCGCAGCAGTACCTGTGCAACCAGCTGTCCCGGTTGCTGCAGCTGCTGCGGAACCTGCTGCACCAGAAACCACAGTCAAGCAAGAGGAACAAGTTGCCCCGATGCCGGCCACGCTCAAGCCGGCTGAAAAGGCCGCTGTTCTGGATGTTGCGGAGTTGCCACCAAAAAACAACCCGGAATGGCTTGCGGTTCAACGCGGTGACACGTTGTACAAAATCGCAGCAAAATACAAGCTGGCCGGCATGAATCTGGATCGTATGCTGGTGGCGCTATATCGCGTTAATGCCGGCAAGTTTGACGGTAGAAATATGAACCGCATCAGGGCCGGCAAGATTTTGCGTTTGCCTACCCAGGACGAGTATTCGGGTGTGACACAGGCTGAAGCGGCAAAGGAAATTCATGCCCAGGCAGCCGATTGGAATGCATACAGGCAAAAACTGGCCAGTGCCGCCTCGGTCAGCAATCAATCACAAGGCACGCAGCAAGTCGCTACCGGCAAGATCAGCAGTTCGGTGGCTGATATGGCCCCGGTCGCCAAAGAATCTGCCAAGGAGGTGCTGAAACTGTCCAAGGGCGAAGCGCCTGGGGACAAGGCAGGTGCAGCGAAAGCCGACGGCCAGCCCATGTCCGCGCAGGATAAAAAGAATGCGGCCCAGGAAGATGCAATTGCCAAGGACAAGGCATTGAAGGAAGGGCAGAAGCGCGCCGCACTGCTGGAAAAAAATCTCCAGGATATGAAACGGCTCGACCAATTGAAAGTTGAAGCCGCTGCGTTGGCACAGCCGCCGGTTGCGGCTAAAGCTGCTGTTAGTGCAGTCGCGGAGACCGGCGTGGCCAAGCCCGCACCTGTTGCCAAGCCCAGGGTACAGCCCAAGGTGAAACAACAGGTCAAACCGGAATCATCCCTGATGGATCAGGTTATGGAGGAGCCGCTTTATCTGGCTGCAGGAGTGGCGGTCTTGCTTCTGGCCGGCCTGGGTTTCATCATGTACCGGAGAAAGAAATCCCCAACCCGGTTAACCGACGAACCACTGGAGGCAGATGGGCCGGGCGATATATCCGGCCGCATGGCAGCCCCGGTTGTGCCTTCTCCCGATACGGGTGATTTTACCGTTGCGACGACCACCACCCAGGTTGCGGAAGCTCCCCAATCAGAAGTCGTTGATCCGATCAGTGAGGCAGACCTGTTCCTTAACTTTGGACGTGATGTTCAGGCTGAAGAAATCCTCAAGGAAGCGCTGCAAAGTGCCCCGAATAAGCCCCAGATACTGCTCAAGCTGTTGGGAATTTATGCTAACCGCAAGGACAAGAATTCCTTCTCTACATATGCCCGCCAACTGCAGGATTCCGGCGATGATGCTGTATGGCAGCAGGCCGTGCCTATGGGACGCAAGCTGGAGCCGGATAATCCGATGTATGGCGGCGGCTTCCGCTCTATGGAAGATACCGGCAGCGCAACCGTGCAAGTAGCGGCTTTCAATGCGAATGCGCCAGCGGAACCGGAAAACGTTCCGAAAACAGGGGCATCGGCTCTTGATTTTGACTTTGACGTAGGAACATCACCGGCCCAATCCGCTTCATCCCCGGAACAGGACTTTTTAAATAGCGATGAAGAACCGACTTCCATCAGGTCGTCCGACGGCAGGCTTGTCGCGCAGGGCGCGAAAATGGATTTTGACATTACCTCCGAGAAAACCCTTTCCCCGATGCTTGCCGAACAGGGCGGCGGGCTGGATTTTGATATAACTTCGACTAACCCGTCGATGCCTGCGGTCGGCGAACCGGAAGCAAGCAAGCCGCCGGCGGATGATGACGGCGGGATGGAGTTCACTCTGGATTTCCCCGTTGAGGAGAGCTCGGACGAAAAACCTGCCAAATACACGGCGCCCTCTACAGCGGGCTTTGCGGGTATCAATTTGAACTTCGACGATGCTATTCCAACCGAATCGACACCCGAATCGACAGCCGAAATCAAAGACGACAATTGGCAAGATGTTGCGACGAAGCTTGATTTGGCCAAGGCATACCACGAAATGGGCGATTCCAGCGGTGCACGTGAAATCCTCGAGGAAGTCATGCGCGAGGGTGATGCGGAACAGCGTGACACTGCGCAAGCCATTTTCGAACAACTCGGTTAGTCGTGCGTTTTGTCATGACGGCAGCTCAGGATTGGGCTGCCGTTTTCATTTGGAATGAGGTTCCGGAATGAAATTTCATCCTGCCGCTCAGATCGTGACCTGGTGTCTGCTGGTCGTGATCCTGCAATTTATGACACTAGATATGCTGCTCGCTGCAGCCGGATTTGTTTTGCTGGTTGCAATGCGGAAATCGGCTCACAAGCTCAGGCAATTGCTGCGCCGGACCCGCTGGATCATGCTGTCGTTATTGCTGGTCTACGCTTACACCACGCCCGGACTGCCGCTGTTGGAAACGTTCGGAATGTTCAGCCCCAGCCGTGAGGGACTGAGTGAGGGCGTGTTGCAACTCACCCGTTTGTTGTCCGTATTGGCCGGATTGGCGATTTTGCTGGACAGGTTGCACAGAAAACAGTTGATTGCGGGCCTGTACACTTTGTTTGCTCCCCTGCAACTGATAGGCGTATCCCGTGAGCGCGTTGCGGTTCGCCTGGCATTGACGCTGCATTATGCAGAGGTTGCGATGCTGCGCGAGGCGAACACATGGCAGGACAGCCTGCGCAGTTTGTTCGAACCGCATGGCGAGAACAGCCAGCAAATTGAGCTGACACTGTATCGTTTCGGCTTCAGCGACGGGTTGCTGGTGGGCTTTGCCGCGCTGCTGTTATACGGGACACTGCGTTGAGGATTGCCCTGGGCGTGGAGTATGACGGCTCTCCGTTTAGCGGATGGCAGAGTCAGCCCGACGGGCAGACCGTGCAGGACACGCTGCAGCAAGCACTGGGCGAGATTGCGGATCAGCAGACTGGTGGCGGGATTATTCCGGTCATCGCGGCGGGACGTACCGATACCGGTGTACACGCTCTCGAACAGGTGGTTCATTTCGACACACATATCGAGCGCCCGTTGACTGCATGGGTGCGCGGCGTGAATGCCCTGTTGCCGGAAAGTATCGCAGTGCGCTGGGCACATCCGGTTCCGGATGAATTCCATGCGCGCTTTTCCGCGCATGGCCGCAGCTACCGCTATCTGTTGATCAACCGTGCCGTGCGTCCTGCCATACAGGCGGGCAAAGTGGGCTGGTTTCATGCCCCGCTGGATGTGGCCGCGATGCAGAGCGCCGCACAATGCCTGTTGGGCAAGCATGATTTCAGCGCTTTTCGTGCTTCGCAATGCCAGGCCAAAACGCCGGTCAAGCACCTTCATCAACTGGATATTCGCAGACAGGGCGAGATGCTGATATTCGATGTGAGTGCAGATGCGTTTTTGCATCACATGGTGCGCAACATGGTGGGATGCCTGGTGTATGTGGGCAAAGGAAAATATCCGCCGTCCTGGATGTCCGAGGTGTTAAATGGTCGCGAGCGCAGTCTTGCCGCACCGACCTTCGCACCGGATGGCTTATACCTGCGCCGGATTACCTATGATGCCAAATGGGGATTGCCGCAGGTGCGGGAATGACGCCAGCGTTCGACATTTGAAGGAAAGCAGACCTTGAGACGTCGTATACTATACGTACTTATACGTCTGCTCCATCCAATTGCAGCCTTTGACGACTGGCTGCATACGGGTAACGAAAAAATTTGTGTGGAATACCGCTCTGTGCCAGAAGCGGCTCTTCACTACCCTAGTTAGGCTTCGCCAAACCGGACGCTCGCGAATGCACCATAAGTCCATGAAGGAGGCTTTCGCATGGTGCAACAACAAGTCGCTCAATATGAATTCAACTTTCAAACATTTCAAAATGCAATTTGTAATCAGCATGGAATAGGCGCATTTCATGTATCATTCCATATCAAAAATATTGTAATCAAAGGGGAGGAGAATAATGAATAAGCTGACTTCTGGGGTATTTGCTTCCCTGTTTGCTATTGGAATGATTGGGGTGGCTAATGCCGGCGAAAGCAAAGGAGCTTACATCAATGTCGCGGCAGGCCAATCGCAATTTGCCTCATCAGCAACTACTCCAACTTTTCAAGATAATCCGCAATCCTTTGCCTTATCTTTAGGCTATCAAATGAGTTCGAGTTGGGCGATTGAAGCCGGTTATGTCGATTTAGGCAATCCAACTGACTTAGGCGTCCAAATGAAATGCAATGCAACTGTATTATCCGCAGTCAAGTCATGGAATATCTCGGACACCAGTGAGGATAGTAATTTTTCCATTCTGGTCAAGGTTGGCATTGCCCAGACCAAGACAACTAACGATATAGCAACCCCGACTAGCTATAAGAAACGAGGCGCAGCCTTTGGTATTGGTGGAAATTACGATGTTGACGAGAATTGGTCGATTCGGGTGGAGGCGGACTCGTTTGATACTGGCAGTGATGTGTTTGGCAGGGTCCCTGTTTATTTGATCGGCATGGGTTATAAATTCTAACTTGATATCAGAGAGCAACTAGTTAGACACAATTTAGCCACTATTAGTAGAACAGGAGTATTTTATTTTCCCAGTGCCCATTAGGTTTATCGCCTCGGGCGCACTATAAAATCAATTTCAACCTTATCGGTGAGCTTCCGTTTCTGGCAAGTTGAGAGGTCTATTGAGTTGAGGTCTGTTAGTAGCATGAATCAAGTATCCCGATTGCTGCCGGTCGCGGCAGGCCGGTTGGGGTCGAAAGCCGAATTCTGTGACTGTCCGGTTTCGGGTAGCGAATTATTATGGTTGAATGTCGCTTAAGGGCGGAGCGGTCAATTAGTTATAACTTCGCAGTGAGTCCGCTTTGATTAGAACAGCGGACTTTCTTCGGAAAATCCAACACTTTTAGTGAACAGCTAGTAGTTGATCAACCAGCTTCTTTAAACATGTCTCCGTAACGATTATAAAATGCCCTGAGCACGAAGGGGGGCAGCAGGGTAGTGAGGGCAATCACGATGATCGTTGCGGCATATACATCGTCGACCAGGATGCCGTTCACGCGTCCCAGTTCGGCAAAGATCAGGCCGACTTCGCCGCGCGGAACCATCGATATCCCGACCGCCCAGCGTACATGCATCGGCTCACGCATAAACAAAGAGCCGGCAATCTTTCCCGCGACGGCGACCAGGAACATGCTGCCCGCAAAGGCATAGACAAATACGGAATTCCAATCGACCTGTTTAAGGTTGAGGGACAGGCCAACCACCACGAAGAAGATCGGGGTGAACAGGTGGATAATCGGCAACATCTGTTTCTCAACCCGTTCGTTGAAACCGGGGTTGCTGTGCAATGCCATGCCGAACGGCAGGAAGAACCGGCGCGACAAGGCAAGTCCCGCCGCAAAACCACCGAGCAGCTCGGGCGCGCCGATGGCATGCGCGAGCCAGGCAAAGAACAGCACCAGCGATACGATGGAAATGGGGATCAGGCCCGGCAGATCGCTCGCCTTGTCAAAATGCTGGATGATAAACGACATCAGTTTGGCCGCTGCCGGCGCAAGCACGAAGAACACCACGACGAACATCAGGACTTTTCCGCTTTCGACAAAGTCGATGTTGCCGCTCACAGAGAATTCATACAGCAACGCCAGCAACAGGATGCCCAGGATATCGTCGATCACGGCGGCACCCAGAATGACCTGTGCTTCATGGCTGTGTTGGCGATTGAGGTCGGAGAGTACGCGCAGCGTGATACCGATGCTGGTGGCTGTGATGGTCCCGGCGACAAAAAGGGAGACGATCAAGGCCAGCCCAAACCCCCAATAACATAAAAGAAATCCGAACAAAAAGGGCAGGATGAATCCGCTTAGTGCCACGACTATGGATTTGGCACCCGCGCGAACCAGTTGCATCACGTCTGTTTCCAGGCCGACCTCGAACAGCAGCAAAATGATGCCGATTTCTGCCAGGAGACGGAACGTCTGCGAGGGTTCGACCCAGCCGAGCAGGCTCGGGCCAAGAACCACACCAGCCAGCAATTCGCCGATCACGGCCGGAAATTTCAGGCGCACGGCAAATTCCGCAAAGATGCGGGACGCGATCAGGATACCCAGAAGCTGGAGCAGGAAAGTTTGGGAGTTCATTCTGTGTTTGCAGTCACCGGTATCGATTTAATGACAAAAACGTTCGAGAAAGCAGTCCGCCAACCGTCTTTACAACCTATCCTTGATGGGCGGGATAGTCAATATAAATCCGCACTGGGAATACGCCTGGGGAATTCGTTGGAGCGATTGAACTGCGCATTGGATTCAGCCTGATGCCTTAATGCTTTACAATGCCGTCTCTTTTTAGCAGGCACGCGTTATCAACATGACACGAACCAAGATTTGCGGCATCACCCGCGTTGAAGATGCCCTGGCCGCCGTGCACAACGGCGCGGATGCCATCGGCCTGGTGTTTTATCAACGCAGTCCGCGCCATGTCGGTATTGCCCAGGCCAGACAGCTTGCGGACGCATTGCCGCCGTTCGTGTCGAAAGTCGGATTGTTCGTCGATGCCGATGCGGCATTCGTGCACGAGGTGCTGGCGGGTGTGCCGCTGGATCTGCTGCAATTCCACGGCGATGAATCACCTGAATATTGCGCACAATTTTTCCGGCCTTATCTCAAAGCTATTCGCGTCAAAGCGGGGACAGATTTGCTACAATGCGCGTCCGATTTTCGCAGTGCCAGGGGGCTGCTGCTGGATGCCCATGTGGAAGGAGTGCCGGGCGGTACCGGAACCGCATTCGACTGGACGTTGATCCCTGGGCAGTTGCCGCTACCGGTGATATTGTCCGGTGGGTTGGATGCGGAAAATGTCGCTGCAGCA
The DNA here is from genome assembly GCA_038241165.1 of Burkholderiales bacterium. Classification (GTDB taxonomy): domain Bacteria; phylum Pseudomonadota; class Gammaproteobacteria; order Burkholderiales; family Gallionellaceae; genus Gallionella. The sequence goes on from JBBRFZ010000054.1 coordinate 7,120, forward strand.
ATCAAACAGGTCAGACCCTACGCGGTGGACGTATCCAGCGGTGTGGAGTCAAGCAAAGGAATCAAGGATGCGGCGAAGCTCGCCGCATTCATCAACGAGGTTAAGCAGATTGACTTACAACTATCCTGACCAGACAGGTCATTTTGGACCATATGGCGGCATTTACGTCGCGGAAACCCTGATGGGTGCACTGGATGAATTGAATCAGGCCTATGAGAAGTATCGCCACGACCCTGAATTTGTCGCCGAGCTGAATTACGACCTCAAGCATTTTGTCGGCCGTCCAAGCCCGATATACCACGCCAAACGCTGGTCCGAACAGCTCGGCGGCGCGCAGATATTTCTGAAACGCGAAGATCTCAACCACACCGGTGCGCACAAGGTGAACAACACCGTGGGCCAGGCCCTGCTGGCGAAACGCATGGGCAAGCCGCGCGTGATCGCCGAGACCGGCGCGGGCCAGCACGGTGTGGCGACTGCCACGGTGGCGGCGCGCTACGGCATGGATTGCGTGGTGTATATGGGTTCGGAAGACGTCAAGCGACAGGCACAGAATGTGTATCGCATGAAGCTGCTCGGCGCGACCGTGGTGCCGGTGGACAGCGGGTCGAAGACACTCAAGGATGCGCTCAATGAAGCGATGCGCGACTGGGTGACCAATATCGAAAACACTTTTTACATCATCGGCACGGTGGCCGGCCCGCATCCTTATCCGATGATGGTGCGCGATTTCAATTCTGTCGTGAGCAAGGAATGCATGACGCAAATGCCGGAGGTTGCGGGCCGCCAGCCGGATGCGGTGATCGCTTGTGTCGGCGGGGGGTCCAACGCGATGGGGGTGTTTTATTCCTACATCGACATGCCCGGCGTGAAACTGATCGGGGTGGAAGCCGGCGGGCACGGCATCACCAGCGGTTCGCATGCCGCGCCGCTGACCACCAACAGTCCGGTCGGCGTGCTGCACGGCAACCGCACTTATCTGATGCAGGATGCGGACGGACAGATCATCGAGACCCATTCCATCTCGGCCGGTCTGGATTATCCGGGCGTAGGCCCCGAGCACAGCTGGTTGAAAGACAGCGGGCGTGCTGAATATGTAGCGATCAACGACGAAGAGGCTTTGCGTGCCTTCCATGATCTGTGTCACATGGAAGGTATCATCCCGGCACTGGAATCCAGCCACGCGCTGGCCCACGCCGCAAAGATCGCGCCCGATATGGGCAAGGACAAGGTGTTACTGGTGAATCTGTCCGGGCGCGGCGACAAGGACATGGCGACGGTGGCAAGTGCCTCCGGCATTGAATTTTAGGCGTATCGAATTCCAGGAACTATCATGTCGCGAATACAGGCCACTTTCGAAAAGCTGAAACAAAACAGGCGCAAGGCGCTGATCCCGTTTTTCACGGCGGGTGATCCCGATCCGGAATTTACCGTGCCGCTGCTTCATGCCATGGTTGAAGCAGGCGCGGATGTGATCGAACTGGGCGTGCCGTTCTCCGACCCGATGGCCGACGGCCCAACCATACAGCGCGCATCCGAGCGCGCCCTCAAACATCATGTCGGCCTGCACCATGTGCTGGACATGGTCGCCGAGTTCCGTCGCAGCAACGCCGGCACACCCATCGTGTTGATGGGGTATGGCAATCCGATCGAGGCGATGGGTTGGGAGACCTTCGCAAAACGTTGCGCCGAGGCCGGGGTGGACGGCGTGCTGACCGTGGATTTTCCGCCGGAAGAAAGCCGTGAGGCGTTCGCTCATTTGGACAAACACGGCATCGACCCCATCTTTCTGCTCGCACCGACCAGCACCGATGCCCGTGTTGAACTTGTCGCCAAACAGGCGCGCGGTTATGTATATTATGTGTCGCTTAAGGGGGTGACGGGTGCCGGGAATCTGGATTTGTCCGCCATCTCGGAAAAACTTCCGCAGCTGCGCAAGCACATCAAGCTGCCCATCGGGGTAGGCTTCGGCATCCGCGACGCGGCGACCGCGCTGGCGGTGGCAAAGTTGTGCGACGGCGTGGTGGTGGGTAGCCGCATTGTGCAGGAGATCGAAAATTCGACCGGGCAGAATGTCGTTGCCAACGTGACCAAGCTGGTCAAGGAATTAAGACAGGCTGTAGACAAGGCCTAAAGGAGAGCACCATGAGCTGGTTCCAGAAATTATTACCGCCGAAGATCAAACGCCGCGAAGGCGATCTCAAGAAAAACGTGCCGGAAGGTTTGTGGACCAAATGCCCATCCTGCCAGGCGGTACTGTATCACTCCGATCTGGAAAAAAATCAAAGCGTTTGCCCCAAGTGCAATTTTCACCACCGTATCACTGCACGTATCCGTCTGGATTTGTTGCTGGATGGCGAGGGGCGCTTTGAAATCGGCGCGGAAATACTGCCGATAGATACCCTCAAGTTTCAGGATCAGAAAAAATATTCGGAACGTCTGGTTGCGGCCAAGAAAAACACGGATGAAGATGACGCGCTGGTCGTGATGCAGGGCAGTATTCACGGGCAACCGGTGGTTGCCGCAGCCTTTGAGTTCACCTTTATGGGCGGTTCGATGGGTTCGGTGGTGGGCGAGCGTTTCGTGCGCGGTGTGCAAGTTGCGCTGGAGCAGAAATGTCCGTTCATCTGTTTCAGCGCAAGCGGCGGCGCGCGGATGCAGGAAGGGCTTCTGTCACTGATGCAGATGGCGAAAACCTGTGCATCATTGACGCAGTTGAGCCAGGAGAGATTGCCATTTATCTCGGTGCTGACCGACCCGACCATGGGCGGCGTGTCCGCAAGCTTCGCTTTCATGGGCGACGTGGTGATCGCCGAACCGGGCGCGCTGATCGGATTTGCCGGTGCTCGCGTGATCCAGCAAACAGTGCGCGAAACATTGCCCGACGGTTTTCAGCGTGCCGAGTTTTTGCTGGAACACGGTGCGGTGGACATGATCATCGACCGGCGCGAGATGAAACATCAGTTGACGACACTGATCACGCTGCTGACCAATCAGTCGGCCGTGACGGAGATTGAAGCCGCCTGATTTAGAATGCCATGGCCCGTCAAAATACACAGCTGGAGTCTGCGGGTGCCGAGTTTCTTGTACTAGGAAACCTTCTTATTGAGGGTATTCCCGCGTTCAAGAGCTACACCAACATGAAAGGCTATGACTTAGTTGCAGTTAACGCAGAGAAAAATATTTCAAAGCGAATTCAGGTGAAAAGTCGTTGGCGAACGAAAGCAGAAGGCTTCATTATCCAGAATTTCCATTGTGATTTTGTCGTTGTTGCTCTTCTTAACCGTGGTTCCAAAGATGGAAAGACTGAGGCCAGTCCTCCTGAATATTTCATTCTTCCCGTTCAAGTTGCTGAGGTCTTACCAAGAACGGAAGGGTGGGGGAAAGTGAGTTTTTCGAAGTTCCCAGAGTTTCATTCCTACCTTAATCGATGGGATTTAATTCGGAACGCATTAGAATTCACATCAGAGCCATGAAACTACCGTGTTTGGAAATTCGTTTTCCGGGATGAAGCGCAAGGAGCCGCACATATCCAGCGACTTGCCCGCTTGCGGGCTTAGTCGAATGGCTAGTTGCGTTATCAGCGAATGACGAGACATACCTTCTTGGTAGGCGAGGAATGAACGAGCACGCGACACCGCGATTCGCCCGGAAAATGAATTTACACGACTGGCTGACCTACCTTGAATCCCTGCATCCCAAGACCATCGCGCTCGGTCTGGAGCGCGTTGCGCAGGTCAAACAACGGCTGAATCTTCAAGCTGATTTTCCCGTCATCGTGGTCGGCGGAACCAACGGCAAAGGGTCGGTGTGTGCGATGCTGGAATCCATCCTGCACGCCGCCGGATACCGGGTCGGCTGCTACACTTCGCCGCATCTGCTGCATTACAACGAGCGTGTGCGCATCGCGAAGCAGCCGGTGGGTGATGCCGAGCTGTGCGCTTCATTTGAAAAAATCGAGCAGGCTCGTGATGATATTTCCCTGACTTATTTCGAGTTTGGTACCTTGGCCGCGATGCAGTGTTTTATCGAACACAGGGTGGATGTCGCGATCCTTGAGGTTGGACTGGGCGGCAGGCTGGATGCGGTGAATGTGTTCGATAACGATTGCGCGGTGATCGCCAGCGTGGATATAGACCATACCGATTATCTGGGCGATACACGCGAGCAGATCGCGTTCGAAAAAGCCGGGATCATGCGCAGCGGAAAGGTGGCGATTTGTGCTGACGGAGATGTGCCGCAGGCAATACGCGAGCATGCGCGGCAGGTCGGTGCGCAACTATGGTGCATCGGTGATGAATTCAGCTTCACCGCCCATCAGGGGCAGTGGGATTTTCACGGCAAATCGGGAGCCAGAAGTTCGCTGCCATATCCCGCCCTGCGCGGTACTTACCAGTTGCAAAATGCCAGCGCGGCCCTGGCTGCGCTGGATGCGTTGAAAGGCCGTTTCCCGGTCAGTATGGAAGCGGTGCGGCGCGGGTTGGGGGAAGTGCAACTCGCTGGTCGTTTCCAGTTTGTTCCCGGCAAGCCGTCGCTGATACTGGATGTGGCGCACAATCCCCATGCGGCTCGTTCACTGGCACAGAATCTGGCCAGTCTGTCGGCGTCCCCGCATACTTATGCGGTATTTTCCATGTTGGCGGACAAGGATATTGCGGGTGTGGTATCGGCACTCGATCCGCATGTCGATACCTGGCTGGTAGCGGGCGTACACTCTCCGCGCAGTGCGAGCGCTGAGAAACTTGACCATGTGCTGGAGCAGTGCCGGGTGCGCGGCGAGATTAAAATCTGCAAAAACATCCCCGATGCGCTGCATTATGCCTATAACGCGGCAGGCGAAAATGATAGAATCATCGCCTTCGGTTCGTTCTATACGGTGGCGGAAGTGATGGCCGCAAAAGGTTTATCCGTAATGTAAGCAAAGGGAGGCTCTTAAAATTTAGAGTTCGCCCAAATGCAAGGCATGGAAAAAATTTCGCCGCGCCGCATATGGCTTATATGTAAGCAAGAAATTTTTCGCGTAACACAGCAGTTGGGATGAAATCTGGATTTTTAGAGGTTCCCTTAAAGCGAGAGCAAAGCATGGCAAGACAGCAGACGGAAGATGAACTGAATCTCAGGCGCAAGGCACGCCGCCGTTTGATCGGTGCGATTGCGCTCACTCTGGCAGTGGTGGTGATATTACCGATGGTGCTGGACAGTGAGCCAAAGTCTACCGGTAACAATATTGATTTGAGCATCCCCGACCCGGATAAAGTCGGTGCATTTGTCCCGGGTGTAGCGGTTCCGGAAGCGAAACCGCCCGCAGCCAGCCCGGCCGCGGAGGCGGGTTCCACGCAGGCGGCCCGGGAGCCGGATGCGGGCAAGCCGATTATTGCCGAGAAGGCGGTGCCGGGCAAGGCCGAGCCGGCCCCACAGAAACCCGCCGTAACCCGGAATACAGACAAACAGGTCAGCGCCGAAGGTTTTGTCGCACAGGTCGGGGCATATGCAAATGCGAACACTGCAAAGCAGGAATTCAAAAAGTTGAAGCAATGGGGATTTAAGGTTTATACCGAAAAAGTCGGCGGCAACACGCGGGTGCGCGTGGGCCCATACGCCGATCACGACAAGGCTGAAAAAGTTGCCAAGCTGTTGGAAAAACATGGATACCATCCGGTGATTCTCAGCAGCAAATGAATGGACTGGATTTTGTCGTTTTCGGGACATTGCTGCTCTCCATGTTGCTTGGTTTGTGGCGCGGACTGCTTTACGAGATATTGTCGCTGTTGGGTTGGCCGATAGCGATTATCCTGAGCAAGTTATCCGCCACCAGCGTGGCTCCGCTGATACCGATTGCACAGGAGGAAATGCGTGTCACGGCGGCCTATGCGCTGGTATTCGTTGCTGCATTGATAGTGTGGGGTATAGTATCCAGGTTGATCGCAAAGTTGTTGAAGGCGATAGGATCTGACTGGGCGGATCGGGCGATGGGCGGGCTGTTTGGTGCAATGCGCGGCGTGCTTGTTGTGCTCGTTATGGTTTGGCTGGCCGGATTGACCCGTGTTCCAGAGCAACCTTTCTGGCGTGGCTCGCTGACCGGGAAGACACTGGAGGATATCGCCATTATGACAAAAACGTGGTTGCCGACCAGGATTGCGCAACGCATCCATTATCGGACTCGCAGTTAATTTTTTGGGATAGAAAATCATGTGCGGCATACTCGGATTGATCTCTCAATCACCGGCCAATCAGCTGTTGTATGACGGCTTGCAAGTTTTGCAGCATCGTGGTCAGGATGCTGCCGGTATCGCGACACTGGAAGGTCATACCTTCCACCTGCACAAAGACAACGGGCTGGTGCGGGATGTGTTCCGCACGCGTCATATGCGTTCGTTGCTGGGCAATGCGGGGATAGCGCACGTGCGCTATCCGACTGCCGGATCCGCGGTGAACCACAACGAAGCGCAGCCATTCTATGTGAACTCACCGTTCGGTATCGTACTCGGACACAACGGAAATCTGACCAATGCGGATGAGTTGAAGCAGCAGTTGTTCGCGCAAGACCTGCGCCATGTCAACACCAACTCCGATTCCGAAGTGCTGTTGAATGTATTGGCGCATGAGTTGCAAATTCATTCCAAGCAGTATCGCCTCGATGTGCAAACCATTTTTTCTGCAGTATCCGGCGTGCATCAGCGTTGTCGCGGAGCCTATGCGGTAGTGGCGATGATTGCAGGCTACGGTCTGCTGGCATTCAGGGATATTTACGGTATCCGCCCGTTGGTGATAGGTATGAACGAAACCGTCGACGGCCCGGAATATCTGGTCGCATCGGAAAGCGTGGCGCTGGATACCCTGGGCTTTAAATTTCTTCGTGATATAGAGCCGGGTGAGGCGGTGTTCGTTGATTTTGAAGGCAACCTGCACAGTCGGCAGTGCAGCGAAAAAGCCAGCAATAATCCGTGCATATTCGAGTACGTTTATCTGGCGCGTCCGGACTCTGTGATCGACGGCATATCGGTATACGAGACACGCTTGTACATGGGGGAATATCTGGCCGACAAGATCAAGCGCAGCTGGAACGAAATCGATATCGACGTGGTGATCCCGATCCCGGACTCGAGTCGTCCCAGCGCTTTGCAATTGGCGAACCGGCTCAACATTCCATTCCGCGAAGGTTTTGTGAAGAATCGTTACATCGGGCGTACCTTCATCATGCCGGGACAGGCGATGCGCAAGAAATCGGTGCGTCAGAAACTGAATGCGATCGGTCTCGAATTCAAGGACAAGAACGTGTTGCTGGTGGATGATTCTATCGTGCGCGGCACCACCAGCCGCGAGATCGTCCAGATGGCGCGCGATGCGGGTGCACGCAAGGTGTTCTTTGCATCCGCGGCTCCACCGGTGCGTTTCCCGAACGTGTATGGTATCGATATGCCCAGCTTGCAGGAGCTGATTGCCACCGGACGGAGCGATGATGAAATCTGCCGCGAGATCGGTGCCGACCGTCTTATCTATCAGGACCTGGATGATCTTAAAGCGGCCGTGCACAAGGCCAACCCGAAGATTAACAGCTTTGATGCATCATGTTTTGACGGGATCTACATCAGCGGCGATATCAGTGCCGATTACCTGAACCGGGTCGAGGCTTTGCGCGGCAGCGGGGAAGCAAACCTGCCGATTGAAGATGACCAGTTGGTGTTGAACTTGGCTGTCAGTGCCACATCGATGTAATTCCGCTTCCACTGCATCGGCGAAACTGTGTTGGCTTCCTCGCTCACCCCTCGCCGTGCTGACGCACTGTCATCGTCGTTCGCTCGTTGCCGCCTTGGTTCGCCTTCGCATTGAAACCGGAATCAGGTATGGTTGACAGCGCAGGTTACGGATGTTAATTTCCAACCGCGCCGATTTGAGGATCAGCTTGCGGGCGCATAATAAATTCGGCTAAAGCGTGGGAAACCCGGTTTAGCTATGCATAGCCAATCGGCTAGGCTGTCAAAAGACGACAGCCAAGTCGCTGGTTAGCGCACAAGCTATCCGGGTTTTTTAATTTAAGGAGCAATCATGTCTGAATCAAACTACCAGCCGGAAACATTGGCGGTACATGCCGGCACAGTGCGCAGCCAGTTCGGCGAACACAGTGAAGCATTGTTCCTGACTTCCAGCTTCGTGTTCGAGAATGCCGCGCAGGCCGCCGCGCGTTTCATCGGCGAGCAGCCGGGCAATATCTATTCGCGTTTTACCAATCCGACCGTTACCATGTTCGAGGAGCGGCTCGCGGCGATGGAAGGCGCCGAGCAATGCGTCGCAACGGCTTCAGGCATGTCGGCGATCCTGGCGTGCGTGATGGGCCTGCTCAAAGCCGGCGATCATATCGTCGCATCGCGCAGCCTGTTCGGCTCGACTGTGAACCTGTTCAACAACGTCTTCAAGAAATTTGGTGTTGAGACGACTTACGTTTCCGCCACTGAAGTTGCCGAGTGGAAAACCGCCGTGCGTCCCAATACGAGGTTGTTTTTTCTTGAGACACCATCCAATCCGCTTACCGAGATTTCCGATATCGCCGCGATCTCGGCGATCGCAAAGCATTGCGGCGCCTTGCTGGCTGTGGACAACTGCTTCTGCACGCCGATCCTGCAGCGTCCGCTGCAACTGGGCGCAGACATCGTGATTCATTCCGCGACCAAATACATAGACGGGCAGGGACGTGCGCTGGGCGGCGCGGTACTGGGCAGCAGGAAGATCATGGAAGGTGTGTTCGGTTTTTTGCGCACCGCAGGACCGACCATGAGTCCGTTCAATGCCTGGGTGTTCCTGAAGGGCTTGGAAACGCTCAAGTTGCGCATGGACGCGCACAGCACCAATGCGCTGGAACTGGCGCGCTGGCTGGAAACGCAGACTAATGTGGCACGGGTTTTCTACCCGGGTTTGCCATCGCATCCGCAACATGAACTGGCGATGCGCCAGCAGAAAACCGGTGGCGGCATCGTGTCCTTCGAGGTCGCGTCATCCCGGGGGAGCGGCAAGGAGGCGGCTTGGCGCGTCATCGACAATACCCGGCTGCTTTCAATTACCGCGAATCTGGGCGACACCAAGACCACGATCACCCATCCGGCCAGCACCACCCATGCGCGCATCACCCCCGAAGCGCGCGCGGCGGCGGGGATCACGGATGGCCTGATACGCATCGCGGTGGGACTGGAAGCGGTCATCGATATTCAAAATGATCTGGCGCACGGATTGAAGTAGAGTCATGGACGATCTCGCATCAGAAGTCGGAGCACTGCTCAAATCACATGGCCTGATGCTGGCTACTGCCGAATCCTGCACCGGAGGCGGAATCGCACAGGCAATCACCGAGGTGGCGGGGAGTTCTGCATGGTTCGAGCGGGGTTTCGTCACTTACTCCAATCTTTCCAAGCAGCAGATGCTGGGTGTGCGTGAAACCACCATCATGCAACACGGCGCCGTGTCGGAGATGATCGTGCGCGAGATGGTGGCGGGCGCCTTGCAACACAGCGCCGCACAAGTGGCGCTGGCGATCAGCGGTATCGCCGGACCGGATGGCGGCACCGCAGACAAGCCGGTGGGTACGGTGTGGTTCGCCTGGGGGTTAAAGCACGGCGAAACCTGTGCGCAACGCTTCCAACTGGATGGAAATCGTGCCGAAGTGCGCACCCAGTCTGTGTTTATCGCGCTGCAAGGCATAGTCGACTTGCTGAATAAAAGAACGGGAATAGCCTGAAACACCTACAGAACGAACGTTCTGTACAAATATAAAATGATGTGCCACAATCCGCCATCGATTTTTGAAAGG